>NZ_JADQAH010000029.1:0-42235 GCF_022129225.1 Psychrobacter sp. Ps7
TGAAATTGATGGGTGTCGAAGACGCGACCAGCTATGCGCAATCGCTATTTAATGATGGACGCGCGGCAATCATTCGTGAACTGAGTCATCATAAACCAAGCGGTAGCGAGCTTGGTAATGACGCAAACAATGATGCTTTACTGGCATTAATAGAATGGCTATGGGCACGTAAAAAATAGCCAAAAATTTAATCATCAAAGAACAGCAGTGAGTGGTCAACATGGACAGTAACCCTACCCCGCGTATTTACCTCGGCACTGGCGGCTATAGCGATACCGACCTACTCGGCACGCTGTACCCAACGAGCACCAAAAAGACGGACTTCCTACGTGAATATGCCAAGCAATATGGTGCGGTAGAGATTAATAGCACCTTTTACGCACCTATCGGACAAAAAGCCTTTGCAGGTATGGTCAATAAAGCCTATGCCGAAGCAAATAGTGAATTGAAATTTGCAGTCAAACTCCATCAAGACTTTACTCATGCACGTAAAGGCACTGCCGAGCACGCGCAAGCTTTCTTGACTGCGCTAACCCCACTTATCGAAGCCAATGCTCTAGCTCCACTACTATTACAATTCCCACACGGCTTTGATCGTACCCGTGAGCATCGTTTATATCTGGCAAATCTCGTTAGTTGGTTTAAGGATTATCCATTAGCCATCGAGTTCCGTCATAACGGCTGGCATACCCCGCAAGTGGTCGATAGCTTCGTCAAGCAAGGTTTGATTTGGTGTAGCGTCGATTATCCTAAGGTCAGCGGTCTGCCGCCATCACGATTGATATTTACCGAGCGAACTGGTTACCTGCGTATGCATGGTAATAATCTAAACTGGTGGGATGCGATGAGCGCTGCTGACCGCCATGATTATCGTTACTCTGAGGCTGAAATGAACGACTGGGCGCAAGCGATTGCCAATCAGCGTCAGCACTTTGATACGCTATATATCTTCTTTCAAAACACCGTCAATGCGCATGCTTATTATAATATTGCAATGCTGCGAGAAGCGTTGGATAATTTTGGGTTTGAGGTGTTGTGAAATTATATTTTCATATGAAATAAAATTGAGAATAATAAAATAATGAAACTTTAGTTTGCTATCTTACTCAATAAGGATCGTTTATGAAAGACGTACAACACTCAATATCAACGAAGTTAACAGCTGATGTGTTTAAAGCAATAAACACGGGAAATTCTGCTAAAAACATAATCAAAAAAAACAAAAGTATGCCTGATCGACTATTAAATATGGCAGGTCGACATGTGGGTATAAAGGAAGAACACTTGCCTATATATCGAAAATTAGTACGTGGTGAAAATAATGAGTTTCTTGAAAAACTGAAAGGTTTTAACCATCAATTACAACCCGGCGACTTAATTCTTGTTACTGGTATTGGCACATCTTCCAAGACACTAGTTAAATTGCAAAAGAGTTTCTATGAGAAAGCAAGGTCAAGTCATATTGCAGTAGCTCATTCCGAGTTTGTATGTGTTGATGCCATACCAAAAACAGGGGTCTCCTTAAGATTGGTTCCAGAAATACTTAGAAACGTTGAAAATAACTGGCGTGTCATTCGCCTAAAAAATATACCAGAATCAAGTTTTGAAAATATTAGTAAATCATGTATTTATTATACTGAACAACCATATTTAATATTTCTAAAACGTAAACCAGCTAAAAATTATTCTTACTGCTCTGAACTTGCTCGTAAAATATATATCAGTAGTGACATTAAGGAATGTGGTATCCCAAACAAACCTATCATAAAACCTTGCGATTTTGATAACCTCGCCGATAGAAACAGTGAATGGGAAGATATAACTGAATCGGTTAGAAGCTATATCGAATTCTGTGTAGAGTATGAAGGTTTTTTGATGTTTATGAGTAAATTACTACTAAACGGAATAAACCTTAACCGCCAAAGATTTGATGAGCGTATAGAAATTAAACGCAAGATAAGTAGGATGGTAAAGAAAGGTGAAATCACATCTCAAACTGCATCCAAAGTTAATGAAAATATAAAAACACGCGAAGACTCATTGAACTATAAATTTTGGAATAAATAGTTGAAATAGCAGTCTTATTTAACAGAATAAAAACCAAAAAAAAGGACGCCTCTCAGCGTCCTCTTTTTTAATCAAATACTTAGTTGTTAAAGATTACTCTTCAACACCAGCATCTTGACCTTTGTATTTAGCATTTGCGTAGTCCCAGTTCACTAGCTTGTCTAGGAACGTATCAACATAATCAGGACGACGGTTACGATAATCGATGTAGTACGCATGTTCCCATACATCACAAGTCAATACCGCGATTTGGTCATGTGCAAGTGGTGTATCAGCGTTAGCAGTTTTGGCGATTGACAGTTTGCCACCGACTTTATCAGCGACTAGCCATGCCCAACCTGAACCGAACTGAGTCAATGCTGCGTTTTTGAACTCTTCACGGAACTTGTCATAGCTACCGAAATCTTCTTCGATTTTCGCTTTTAGATCACCAGTAGGTTCGCCGCCGCCGTTAGTTGGCGTCATGCAGTTCCAGTAGAACGTGTGGTTCCATACTTGGGCTGCTTGGTTGAACATACCTTGCTTGCTGTCATCTTTAGCAGTTGCTACGATGATTTCTGGCAATGTTTTGTCTTCTAGACCAGAACCTGGTAGCAATTCGTTAAGCTTAGTCACGTAGGCGTTGTGATGCTTGTCATGATGGTATTCTAGCGTCTCGGCACTGATGTGTGGCTCTAGTGCGTCTTTTGCGTATGGTAGCTCTGGTAAAGTAATGTTTGACATAGTTATTTTATCCTTGCTGTTTTTAGCCGTCATTTGATAAAAACTCATTATAGAAACTGAATTTTACGCTATTTTTACATGATAAAAAACACTATAAAATGGCGGACTAAATTGGCTGAGTTTATTGTTTGAAATGAATATTATTGCTTAATACCGTTTATTGTTTAACACAGTATCACGTATTATTATGAATCCAAAATTAACTTACTTTTGTTACAGTTTGCTCAAAAGCCAAGTGCTTGACTTCATAAGCATTTATTAACTTAATATTCACAAGCCATAAGATATCATTCACTGTAGCTTGGCGGCTATTATAGCAACAGTGGCGACAAATATCAGTTACCAAATGTTATGGATAACACTGTTAGTATAGCCTTTGGTTGTCTATAGACTAAGCGCAGAATGCCTTGCCATGCCAATCGTGCTAGGGCACTTAGCTGACTGATAAACTGATGAAATTGGCATTAAGATACCGCTATAATTTAAAAACTGACCATACTTTCAATAATGATACTTTCACTAACCATATTCTTAATAATGACATAACGGAATAACCCTATGAGCACCACGAATACCTCACGATCCTCTACCCAATCGACCCTTGATAATCAATGGGTGCTCGCCAGTAATAATAAAGGCAAACTGGCTGAGTTTAAAAGGCTGTTTGCCGAGGCAGATTTGGATGTGACGATCATCCCGCAAGGTCAGCTCAATATTGACGATGCGATAGAAGATGGGTTGAGCTTTGTAGAAAACGCCATTATCAAAGCACGTCATGCCAGTCGAATTAGTGGTCTACCTGCGATTGCAGATGATTCAGGACTATGTGTGCCAGTATTAGGTAATGCACCCGGCATCTATTCTGCTCGCTATGCTGGTGAGCATGGCAATGATGGCAAAAACAACGCCAAACTCATCGCTGATTTGCAACCTATTCGTACTGAGCACGCTAACGAGCCTATTAAAGGATTATTTGTTTGCGTACTGGCGATGGTGCGCCATGCTGATGATCCGCTACCGATTATCGCGCAAGGTCTGTGGCAGGGTGAGATATTAGAGACAGCGCATGGTGACGGCGGTTTTGGTTATGATCCGCTGTTTTGGTTGCCAGAGTTGCAAGCTAGCGCCGCGAGCTTAAGTGCTGCTGATAAAAATAGCATTAGTCATCGGGGGCAAGCGATTCAGCAATTATTGACGCAGTTGCCGTTGTAGATAACCCTTAAATCTTATAGTGGATTCAATTTATTCCTTTAGCTATTAATGCTAATACAAGAAAGTCTAGCGCAGAGGTAAAAATCGTAGTTTAAGCGAGATTGACGATGTAGCAGATTCAAAGTGAATGGACGATAAAGAGATAATTTTTACTTTAATAAACAGATAGATTATACTGTTCTACTTTTAAAATTTTGTTGAAAGCCGTTATTTGTCTGTATAATTCACCAAAAAGCGTTATTATGCGGTGCATTAACGGTTTATGATTGATATCTGATAGCGCCTATCACTAAGATAACCGTTTCACATTTTAGTATCAGTCAGCGCCAGTGGTGACCAAAGGCGATTGCTCAAGGTACTGACATTGCGCGCTATCGCTATCCCCTATTTATTCCAACGGCAACCCATGGTACACGCCCGTAATTTGAGGCACGGTTTGTCTATTACCATTTAACCCTAAGTACTATTTAATCAAACGTACTATTTAATCCTAAAGGTGTAATTAACATGGCTACAGATTTACAAGTCACAACCAACAAGCTATCTAATAAAGAAACCCAGTTGACAGTTAAAGTACCTGTCGAAAAAATTCAAAACAAAGTCGAAGGTCGTATTCGCCAAGTTGCGAAAACTGCCAAGATTGACGGTTTCCGTAAAGGTAACGTCCCTATGTCACATATCCGTTCACAGTACGGTGCTGGCATTCAACAAGAAGTCATCAACGATGTGATCCGTGATACCGTTTTTGAAGCGATCAAATCTGAAGACATCCGCGCGGTTGGCATGCCTAACATCGACGACGTAAAACTTGAAGATGATTTCTTGGTTTATCAAGCCACTGTTGAAATCTTCCCAGAAGTAGACGTGCAAGGTATCGATGAGATCGAAGTTGAGCGTCACACGGCTAAAGTAAGCGAAGAAGACGTCGACACTATGATCGAAAACCTTCAAAAGCAACGTGAAGAATTCGTTGAGAAAAAAGGTAAAGCGGACAAAGGCAATCAAGTAACTTTTGACTTTGAAGGCTCTATCGATGGCGAAAAATTCGAAGGCGGTTCTGCTGAAGACTTCAAACTGGTTATCGGTAGCAACCAGATGATTCCTGGTTTTGAAGCGGGTATCAAAGGCATGAAAGCTGGCGAAGAGAAAGTTATCGACGTCACTTTCCCAGAAGATTACCAAGCTGAAAACTTAGCGGGTAAAGAAGCTCAGTTCAAAATCAATGTAAAATTGGTTGAAAAATCTAAGCTACCAGAAATCAACGAAGAGTTCCTTGAGCTATTCGGCGTGAAAGAAGGCGGCGTTGAGAAGTTGAAAGAAGACGTTCGCAAAAACATGGAACGCGAAATCAAAAACGCGGCTCGTAGCCAAGTTAAGCAAGCGACTTTTGACGCATTGCTAGAAAAGAACGAATTTGACGTACCAAATGCTATGCTAGAGCAAGAAATCGAGCGTCAACGCAACATGATGATGCAACGTTTTTCTCAGCAGTTTGGTGCCAATGCTGATAGCTTCGATAAAGACATGCTACCAAATGAGCTATTTGAAGAGCAAGCGCTACGTGCTGCTCGTCTTGGCATCATCGTTGCTCGCGTTATCGATACCAAAGGCTTAGAAGTCGATCAAGAACGCGTTGAAACCTTCATCAAAGAAGCCGCTGAAAACTACGAAGATCCAAGCGAAGTAATCGAGTATTACACCAATGACAAGCAGCAGCGCGCGAACATTGAGTCTGTAGTACTAGAAGACCAAGTAGTTGATTATTTAATCGAGCAAGGTAAAGTAACTGACAAAGAAGTTAGCTACCAAGACCTATTAGCTGCACAGCAACAGCAGCAAGGCATGTAATTTAGTGAGATAACTTAGCAATTTGCCATTCAATGGCAAATTGCTAATCTCAATCTAAACATGCTCTAACATAATGCTCTAACGCAATGCTCTAACATATGTGTTAGGGCATTTTTATTGGGGATTTATATGCTATCTTTATGGACAGTTTATAACCAAGCCCCTTGATAAATGGTTACAGACGCCTTATTAATAGCGAGTCAATCATTTTATTAATAGCACTCATGTTATAAATAGAAAATTATTTTTCACATGAAAAAGTTACTATTGCCTCAATAAAAAAGTTACCATTAGCTCAATTATTTTTAGCGATATCTAGCGCTTATTATTTCAGCCAGCGAATATTATTAAAAAGCGGCAACATCTAGCATGATGAGCAGCCATACAAGCGTAGCCGCTCGCTAGCTTCAATCCCTTTATTTTATGTACTTATAAACAGGACATCTTTATGACAGATTATGATCGCATCACTGCCAACCCACATTTTGATATGCTGATGAGTGCGCACAATGACGCACAAGGCATGCAATATACCCAAAGCGCCCCTCAAGCTGCGCATGCAGCATTAGTGCCAATGGTCGTTGAACAATCCTCTCGTGGTGAACGCTCGTTTGATATTTTCTCTCGTCTATTGCGTGAGCGCGTTATCTTTTTGACCGGTCAAGTCGAAGACCATATGGCCAATCTAATCGTCGCACAGTTGCTATTTTTAGAAGCAGAAAACCCAGACAAAGACATTCATTTGTATATCAATTCACCAGGCGGCTCAGTGAGTGCAGGCTTGGCAATCTTTGATACCATGAACTTTATCAAACCTGAAGTATCGACCATCTGTATGGGCGGCGCTTATAGCATGGGCTCGTTCTTGCTCGCGGCTGGTCAAAAAGGCAAGCGTTACTCTCTTGCCAATGCTCGTGTCATGATTCATCAGCCTTCAGGCGGCGCGCAAGGTCAAGCAACCGATATCGAAATTAATGCGCGTGAAATTCTAAAAACGCGTGCCCGTTTGAATGAGATTTTGGCAGAACGTACTGGTCAACCATTAGAGAAAATTGAAAAAGACGTTGAGCGTGACTTTTGGTTAGATGCGAAAGAAGCCAAAGAATACGGTCTGGTTGATGAAGTATTAGAGCGCCGCCCTACTTCTTTATAATTACCGCATAAGAGCAAAAGCTTTGATGGGCATCAAAAGCCTGAGCGTTATACGTTTTGGCTTTGATGTAAAAAATCAAAATATTTGTAAGTTTTAAATTTTAGGAGCGCCTTTTATGGCAGAAGATAACACCCCGCATTGCTCGTTTTGCGGCAAAGCCAAAAGCGATGTACAGCAGCTGATTGCCGCTGACGATGCCAATATCTGTAATGAATGTATTGAGCTATGTACCGATTTAATCGCTGATAGCGCTGAAGATGGCGATGATGACAGCGACATTGATACTTCTTGGGTCAATAAAAAGCTACCAACGCCAAAAGAGCTGCGTGCCAAGCTTGACGAATACGTCATTGGACAAGACGCTGCTAAAAAAGCCTTAGCAGTTGCCGTCTATAACCATTATAAGCGTCTAAAAGTTAGCCAAACCTTAGCCAATGACAGCAAAAAAGCGAAGATTGGCGCTGACGATGCCATGGTTGAATTGGCTAAGAGCAATATCTTGTTGATTGGCCCAACGGGTTCTGGTAAGACCTTGCTGGCGCAAACCTTGGCGCGTCTACTGGATGTGCCTTTTGCGATGGCCGATGCGACGACCTTGACCGAAGCAGGTTATGTCGGCGAAGATGTCGAAAACATCGTGCAAAAACTTTTGCAAGCATCAGATTATGATGTGAGCAAAGCGGAACAAGGCATCATCTATATCGATGAGATTGATAAAATCAGTAAGAAAGGCGACAATCCGTCTATCACCCGTGATGTGTCAGGCGAAGGCGTACAGCAAGCGTTGCTAAAGCTTATCGAAGGTACGGTCGCTGCCATTCCGCCACATGGTGGTCGTAAGCATCCACAGCAAGAGCTGATCCAAGTTGATACGAGTAACATTTTAATCATCGTCGGCGGGGCGTTTGCCGGTCTTGATGCGGTTATTCAGCAGCGTACAGAAAAAGGCGGTATCGGCTTTAACGCCGATGTCAGCTCAAAAGACGATAGCAAACGCAGCTCAGAATTACTGCAACAAGTAGAGCCTGAAGATTTGATCAAATTTGGTCTTATTCCTGAGCTCATCGGTCGTCTTCCTGTTCTTGCTGCGCTCACAGAGCTGGACGAGGACGCATTGGTGCAGATATTGACAGAACCAAAAAACGCTTTGGTTAAGCAATATAAGTATCTATTCGATATGGAAGGCGCTGACATTAGCTTTACCAAAGAAGCGCTCGATGCGATTGCCAAAAAAGCCATGGCGCGTAAAACAGGTGCTCGCGGACTGCGCTCTATCGTCGAAAATGCGCTCCTTGAGACCATGTACGAGTTGCCTTCTATGAAGAACGCCAAGACTGTCATCGTCGACGAGCAAGTGATTAATGAAGGTAAAACACCTGAAATCATCTTTTCTACCGACGACTCAGAGCAAACAGCAATCGACGCTTAGCGGTGGTTATCAGCTTTATTAAAACTGTCATTGAAGTAAAGGCGTCTAGCATATCTTATGCTAGACGTTTTTTTATGGCTGCTCACTTATGATCTTTTTATGACAGCCAATGTATGGGTAAAGTGACAGCGGCGTCTATCAATCGTTCATAGCTAAAATCACAAAGCATGCTAAGGTAAATGTGCTACCAACACCTATCACTGATGAAACAAAGGACTGTTTATCATGCTTAACAATGTTACTTCTATCGCAACCTCATTACGTCAACACTTGCCTTTTCATACCACGATAGACCAAGATATTACTCCTTATTATCATAATCATGTCGCGGCTATTACGGGTGCTGGCTCTGGTATGGGGCGCGAGCTGGCTATTCATTTGGCAAAGATGGGCTGCCACGTGGCGCTCTCTGATATCAACGCGGTGCAACTGGCACAGACCAAAGAATTGCTCGTCGGTTATGACATCAAAGCGACCATGACAGTACTTGATGTCTCAGACTATAAAGCCGTGGAAGCGTGGGCAGATAGCGTCATGGTAGACCATGGCAAAGTGAACTTCATCTTTAATAATGCAGGCGTGGCGCTATATTCGACCGTAGAAGGCAGTAGCATTAGCGAGCTTGAATGGGTAATGGACATCAATTTTTGGGGTGTGGTCTATGGCACCAAGGCATTTTTGCCATTGATTAAAAATAGTGTCAAACACAGCGAATCGCCGAATGGCAGCAAAAAAAACAAAACGCGCCAATTTAACGAGCATGGTCACATCATTAATATCTCAAGCCTGTTTGGCTTGACCGCGCAGCCGTCACAATCTGCGTATAACGCCAGTAAATTTGCTGTACGCGGCTTTACCGAAAGCTTGCGTCAAGAGTTAGATATTCAGCGCTGCGGTGTATCAGCGACCTGCATCCATCCCGGCGGGATTAAAACCAATATTGCCAATAGTGCCCGTGGCAATGATAGTATCAATGATATTGGCATGCGTACTGGCCCCAAAGCCATTCAGAGCTTTAATAAATTCCTGAAATTTGATGCAGGCAATGCCGCTTTGATTATTTTGCAGGCTGCCGCGACCAATCAACCGCGCTGTCTTATTGGCAATGATGCCAAAATAATCGACGCGGTACAGCGTGTCTTTCCAGCGACATACAGTCAAATATTGAACGATGTCCATACGCTCTCTCGTAAGCTCAAGCCACGCCGCCATAAAAAATCAAGCACGCCAAAATAGTATGTTTTAAGAGTATTTGCCCACAAAAAAGCGCTTAAATATTATCAATATTTAAGCGCTTTTTTGATCGATAGAATTTCAATACTGTCTTTCAATATCGTTCTTCATACGGTATGAAATTAATTCATATCTCTTTAAAGCCAAAACACTTTATCTATTTATATACTTTAATTATTTAATATTTGGTACAATTATGTTTCTAGCAACTTACAGATTGATGACTCATTCAGATTTTTTGCACAAAAATTAAGATTACTTCTGTCACTCTGACAGCTAAATTATCATAAAAATATATTATTACATATTATTTTTGATAATAAGGATATTCCAATGAAAATACTTTTAAGGGTCAAACCCTCTTCCTCCGTTTTACTGGCTGCTATCTTTGCTATTGGTGCGGTTAACCTGTCAGGCTGTAGTGAATCAGATACCAAGGCCGTTGACCGTGTCGAAGAAGCTGAAGCGTTAGCCCGTGTTAAGTCACTTGAGGCACGTGCCGCAGAAATTAAAGACGAGATGGCTGCAAATCCAAGCGCCAAACTGAGCGTTAGCATGCCAGATGAATCCACTATTCCAGATGATGAGTTCGGCGCAGCAGTACGTCGCGGCTTACAAATCGCCAATCATACTTATAAAGAAATGCCTGACAATGTCGGCAACCAGTTGAATTGTACCAGCTGTCACTTGGGTAACGGCTCAGAGGCCTATGCGGCGCCTTGGAATGGCATGCCGGGCATTTATCCTATTTATCGGTCACGTGCTGGTCGCGTGAATTCAATACAAGAGCGCATCAATGGCTGTTTTGAACGCTCAATGAATGGCAAAGCACTTGATCTAGGTTCAGATGATATGAATGCGATGGTGTCTTATATGAGCTGGCTATCGCAGGGCTTGCCTTATGGTGTCTCGCCTGAAGGTCGCGGTTTTGTTAAGGTAGACAAAACTTTAGAGCCAAATACGGACAATGGCAAAAAGCTGTTTGCTGAAAAATGTAGCGTTTGCCATGGTGAAAATGGCGAAGGTCAATATAACGACGATGGCACTTATATCTATCCAGCAGTAGCCGGAGACAAGTCCTTCAACGATGGCGCAGGTATGGCACGAACTTATACAGCAGCGGCCTTTATCAAGGGCAAAATGCCCTTTGGTCAAGGTAACTCGCTTAGTGACCAAGAAGCGGTCGATATTGCTGCTTACTTTACCCATCTGCCGCGACCTATCAAAGCCAACAAAGACAAAGATTGGCCCAATGGTGATGCCCCTAAAGATGTACGCCGCTAATTAAAACAAGCTCATAATTTATATAGTAAAAAAGCCCAGCTATTTAAATAGCTGGGCTTTTTTATTATTGATAGTTAGGACAGTTTGCGTCCTTTATCTTTAATTTAAGGCAATTTCATATCACCATCAACCAGCCAGCCCATGCGGCGCATTACATAAGCGACCACACCTGCAATTAGCGCAGGTAATACAAACATCAACAGGATAATCGCTGTCCATAATTGACCCGTACTCATGATGTCTTGTGACGCTTCAATCACTCCAAATACGCCGACCAATCCAGCGGTACCCATACCCGCACCCGTTGCCGTACATGCCAGTCCAAAACCTACTGTCGCAATAGGACCAACGATGGCGCTGGCAATCACAGCAGGCAACAACACCAGCGGTTTTTTTAACACATTAGGAATCTGTAGCATACTGGTGCCCAGACCTTGAGATATTACGCCACTGACGCCGTTGTCTTTAAAGCTTGCAACGGCAAAGCCAATCATGTGTGCCGCACAGCCTACTACTGCTGCCCCGCCTGATACGCCGCCAAGCCCAATTGCGATACAAATAGCAGCGCTGGACGTTGGCAATGTCAATAAAATACCCACTACCACTGCAATCACAATACCCATTAACAGAGGCTGTAACTCAGTGGCCGCTTGAATACCTTGACCAATGGCAGCGACCGCAGCGACGATAGGTGGATTCAATAGGGCGCAAACTGCTAATGCTACCGCGCATACCAATAAAGGAACCAATAGAATATCGAGCTTGGTTTTGCCAGCGACCCAAGTACCAGCACGACAAGCAAATACCGAGGTCAAATACGCCCCTATCGGATTCCCCGGTAAGGCGGCAAAGGTCGCAGGTCCACCTACTTGGGGCGTAAATAACGTCCCTGCCATTAATGCTTCAGAGTGTGCGCCAAGCATACCCGCCACCAAGCAGCTGAGCATGACGAGCGTCGGTGCTTTAAGGTAATAGGCGATACCTACTCCGATACCCGCACCCATTAGTACTGAGGCAAGCTTGCCCACCGCAACCAATGCGGGCAAATCTAACCAGCCACCGATTTGCGAGATGATTAGACCAGCAATCAACGTGACAAATAGCCCTAAAGCCATGCCAGTAAACGCATCAATAAAATACTTTTGGAAAAATGCTTTAATGAAGCTGGTAGGCGGTGTTGCTAAATGAGAGACAGTCATAGCCACGCTCTTTATAAAATTTTTGATGAAAGGTAATAAACCAACAGAAAAATAACTTTGCTAAAAATCAGAGATAAAAAAAACGTCATTGCGACGCTTTTTTTATTATTCATAAAGAACTATAACTGTTATTAAACAGCGCAACTTAACGACGCTGTTCAACGATGATGGAATCAATACCGTTATTCTGTAGGCGCTGCTGAGCAGTGGTTACTGCTTGGCGGTTATTCATCGGGCGAGAAATAACTTGATAGATTGGCAAACCATTACCCGTCGTATTCTTGACCACGCGAGCGTCTACACCTGCCATCAACACTTGAGCACGGCGGCGATCTGCTTCATCCGCATCACCGAAGCTGTTGATCTGCAAAATATAAGTTGCCGCAGGTTTTGCAGCCTGAACGCTAGCAGTACCTGCGCCTGCATTATTGGTGGACGTATTATTGCTACTAGCAGGCGTCGATCCATCATAGGTCGCGTCTTCTTCAACGATCACAATGTCATCGCCGCTATTACTGGTAGCAGCGTTATTGCCACGACTGGGCGCAATAACCGTGTTTTCAGAGATACCAAAGTTACCAGTATCATCATTGCGACTGGCTGAGCCATCCTCAGGTTGAGTCACCACCACATCAGGCTCAAAGGCACTGATATCCCCTATGCGATCATTGCCTGTCTCAGCAATATCTTCATCAGGAATAGTCGCCATCTCTTGATTGGGCAAAATATCATAGAACTCATAATCACCATTATCAGTATCAGTGTCGACACGTGGCTGCACCTGACGATCAGGATCATTACCAGCGGTGCTGTCAGCGGGACTGAAATCAAATAATGGTGACAAGTATATAAATACCCCTATCATAAGGGTCAATACCGCCCCGACAAACATCCACAATAAGCCTGATACGCTACTTGTTTTGCGTTTTTCAGTCGCACCTTTAGGTTTTTTGGCTAGCATGGATCTGTTTCTCCCTACTGAATCTAACTATCATCAAATTATGGCTGGCAGTCATCTATACTCATACTACATGTTAGAAAGTTACTATATACTAGAAAAAAACTACATGCTAGATGGTGCCGACAACCCTAACAAACTAAGACCATTGGCCAATACTTGACGTACGGCTTTAGACAAACGCAAACGGGCTTGCATCAATTCCATCTCATCCGAGCTTGGTGTCTCACCTGAGGTCAAACTCACTGGCAAAATGCGATTACTGTCATACCAACCATGAAATAGCGCTGCCAACTCTTTAAGATAGTTGGTCAAGACATGTGGCTCATAACCCGTCGCGGCGCGTAATAATGTCGCTGGATATCCTGCTAATAATTTAATCAGCTCGTCTTCGTTTGGTGCACTAAGTAAGTTTTGGTGTTCTAAACCAATCGCATCATCTACCACAAGACCACTGTTTTGTAGTTTTTCTAATACTCGGCAAACACGAGCATGCGCGTATTGAATGTAATACACTTGATTGTCTTTGCTTTGTGATTTAGCCAGCTCCAAATCAAAATCAATATGCACTTCAGGCTTACGGGCGACATAATAAAAACGCGCGGCGTCGTTACCAACTTCGGTACGTAAATCACGCAGGGTGACAAATTGACCTGAACGCGAGGACATTTGCACTTTTTCACTACCACGCCATAGTGCAACAAATTGCACAAGCACCACATCTAAACGATCAGCATCAATACCAAGCGCCAATAAAGCAGCTTTTACGCGTGGCACATAACCATGGTGATCGGCACCCCAAACATTGACCACTTTATCAAAACCGCGATCAAATTTGTTTTTGTGATAGGCAATATCAGAAGCAAAATAAGTAGATTGACCATTGGCACGGCGCACAACACGGTCTTTTTCATCACCAAAATCGGTTGATTTAAACCAAATATTACCGTCTTTTTCGTATAGATAGCCTTTTTCATCTAAGGTTTGCAAGACTGGCTCAATATCGCTATCAATAGACCGTTCGCTAAACCAGCACTCGTAGCGCACACCAAAGTCATTTAAGTCATCTTTGATATCGGCTAAAATACTGCTCAATGCCGCATTTAAAAACAGCTCATAACCTTCACCAAGCAAGGCTTTACTGTTGGCAATCAAGCCATCAATATGCGCTTCTTTGTCACCTGATAGCAGTGTTTTTTCGCCGTCCGCATTGATCTCAAACTCAGCATCTGCTGGCACATCTTTAGCGATTGCTGCAAAGCTATGAACGTAATGATCACCGTGTTGCGCTTTTAACGTTTGGGCGATGTCACTGACATAATCACCTTGATAACCATTGACTGGGAAGATTATTTGCTCGCCATTGGTTTCCAGATAACGCAAATAGGTACTGGTCGCCAAGATGTCCATCTGCCGACCCGCATCGTTGACATAATACTCACGCGTGACGTCATAACCAATCGCTTCAAGCAGGTTTGCCACGCTCATACCGAACGCTGCACCGCGACCATGCCCAACGTGCAAACTTGACGTTGGATTGGCAGAGACAAACTCAACCTGAATTTTTTGCCCGTCAAACTGATCGCTTAAACCAAAGCGATCTTGCAAGGCAAAGATATCATCTAATACCGCAAATTTGGCTTCCGCATTTAAGAACACGTTAATAAAGCCTGGACCTGCAATTTCTACTTGGCGAATGTCTTGGTTTTCAGGCAGCGCATTGACGATTTTTTCGGCAAGCTGTCGTGGATTGACCTTGGCAGCTTTGGCCGCTGTCAGCGCGATATTACTGGCGAAATCACCATGGCTTAAGTCTTTAGTACGGGTGATTTGGCTATTATTTTGCCAATCGCTTGGTAACGTGCCATCTGCTTGTAGGGTTTGAATCGCATCGTTAAATAGTGATGCAAGTGTATCAATTTGGGCTTGTGACATAAGGATTTGAACTCAGTTAAATAAACAACAAAAACGGTATAAAAATGTGGCGAATGCGAGCAGCCAATAACTGCCTATTATAATAGCGACCGACATTGCAGGGGATAAAATAATACAAAAAAGATAAGTAACCTGTAAATATAACAATCTTTGCCCTGCATTGCACTATGTGCACCAAAATTAGCACTAAAATCTTACGGTTATGACAGTTAACACTGATAATTTAGGTGACTAGGGCGTGTCCTCATTGTAAAAATGGTGATAAAAAGGAGATAAATTGCCGTTAAATAAGGAAAGTAGCGCAAATAATATCGAGATATTGATAAGCTATTTGACGATGTTTGGCAAAATTTAGCCATTTTTAGCCATTTTTATCCCATTTAGAGGATAATCGATTGAATTGGAGACACGCCCTAACAGGCGTTGTCTGTGCTTTCATTCACGATAAGTCAGATTGAAATGCTTTAAATAGATCAGGATTTAGCGCTGTTACCGATCAGTCAGCCCTGCAAATTGTAGCGTTACTGTTGTCTCATACTTAGCAGCAGTTTATACCTGCTCGCTTCCGCGTTATAATAACGGTTTGTATTGCTGCCTGCTTTTTTCTGACTTATTTTATGGATTACTGCTTATATCATGAATGGTGATACTTCATTTTGAAGGCAATTATTATCAAAAGATCCATAAAATAATATAAATAAAGGCGGCGTTACTACTTTATAGGATTATGCCATGTTTGCTATTGCTGCCAGTACGGTTACCAGTTGGGGATTGTATGTTTTACTACCCATATTCATCGCCTTCTTATTTTTTATTATGTGGGATATCTCTAAAGAATCTCAAGCTGGGCGCGCGGGTACATTTTGGATTTTCTTAGCACTAGGCGCAGGGTTTGTGGGATTCTTACTCAAGCTATTGTTGGAAGTCGCTTTTAAAAGGTGGTTGATATAATTTTTATATAACTGGGCCGTGTCCTCACTGTCAATGATAGGTAATAAATAACTCACCTATCACTGATAAATAGACAGTTAAATGATCAATTAAAAAATGCATGGCTCATAACGGCTTCACTTTATAGTGTGTCAATCATTCCTATCAAAATATCACTCACTGAGCCTTGCTATCATTTTTTACGACTTCACTCACGTAAGTTGGTAAATCCCACGCACCACCAGCAAAACCGCGACACATTCCTGAGCTGGAATCTTCTGATTTGGCAAATGTTTGACCATTCCAAACCCATATCGCATGATTCCAGCAATCACCAACCCCTCGATCTTTATGTGTTGCCCAAATCTCGCCATCAGAATAGTCATTGCCTGCCGTAGTGATCAGTTTTGGCTTGCTTGGTTTGTCATGATTAATAAGCCAATAACCCGAACTCTCATTATAGGCGCCTTGCCAGCACAGATGGCTAGCAAGCGTATGGAGGGCATCTACGGGTGTAAACGTCCAATTCAGTCTATCAGAACCATACTCTTGCATTCGTTGGTACGCGTCGGTCTTTGGATTAATCAGCTCACAGTCTCCCATATCATCTTCAGAGCCTATAAGCTCCTTGGCATCAATATCGATCCACTTATTTATATTCGCTTGAAAATAGGCCCACTTTGACGAATCCAGTTGCTTATTGTCAGCATAGGCATATGCTTTTTTAATCACAGGTTTCGCTTTAGCAGATTTGGGTATTTGCTTACTAGCGTGATTTTTACTTACCAATGCTATTGGCGTGCCCACTCTGCCTTGTACCTCATCAAGTTTTAGCAGCACGGCACTCATGCCTTTGTCACTAACAGACCAATTTTTACCACCTGCTTTTATCTCTATCTTAGTATTTTGACGCGCATGGTTAATAAAGTGTTGCGTTTGCTTGGCGGTTAAATCGTACGCTGAACCATCAGCATCTGGTTGTAGCATGCCTTGGTTTTTGCCATTTAACCACAGTTCAGCACTATGGTAGGTTTTGTCTGAGGTTTCTGATAAAAACTGGATTTGGGCAATCGGCAAGGCTTTTTTGGGTATGACGGTTAATAAAATAGAAGCTGGCGTATCGAACATACTCTCATCTGCATAACCTGCTGCGCGACAAGTCAATGTATTATCACAAACCACTTGCCAATCGTCCTGCACAAAGCCCCACCCTTCAAATGGCGTACCATAGGCAGCATGAGCTGATATGGACGTCAATGGCAGCAAGCCCTTCATAGCGCTGAGCAAAATCGTTAATTTTTTCACTGTCCATATTCCTTATGAGTGATACAGTACGCACGCGCTACTTTTTGGCAATCAAAGTCGCACGCATCGGCGCAGGATAGCCTTCAAGCGTTTTGCTAGCATCATTAGGATCTAAGAAGTCGGCCAGCGAATGATAAGTCATCCATTCCGTTTTACGCTGCTCATCGATAGAAGTCGTTGCCACATCGACACAACGTACCTCTGAGAATCCTGCTTTTTCTAGCCAGCCTGTCAATGCCGCGACTGATGGTAAAAAATACACGTTATTCATCTGGGCATAGCGGTCGTGTGGCACCAGTACGGTATTGGCATCACCTTCGATAACCAAGGTTTCAAGCACCAACTCACCGCCTTTGACCAACTGCCCTTTAAGATGTTGTAAATGCTCAAACGGCGATTGGCGATGATAGAGCACCCCCATGCTAAATACGGTATCAAACAGCTGACTGTGCTCGGGCAAGGCTTCAAGTGGTACGGGGATATAATGCGTTTTATAGCTATCAGCAGCCCCGACAAAATGACGAATCGCCATAAACTGATGATAAAATAAGCAAGACGGATCAATGATAATGACTGTATCCGCGCCAGCGCCAGCCATACGCCAGCCGTGATAGCCAGAGCCACCGCCCACATCTAATACGCGACGACCTTTTAAATTACCCAAATGCGGTGCGACTCGCTGCCACTTCCAATCACTGTGCCATTCGGTATCAATCAATATTGGCGCGGCTTGTTGGTCTTCATTCTGACCACTATCAATTTGATTTTCGAGCTGACCACCAATTTGAAAAGGCCCTTTGCGCCACGGCATCAGCTGTTTTAATAATGCCATTGTTTGTTTGCGCTGAGACTCACTAAGATTTGCCTCAATCGTCAGGACATCACTGTTCAGATCGACATGATTGACCGTCAAATTCGGCAAGCGTGCTACCGATGCTTGATAAGCAGGTGCATGCGCGTAGTTGGCTTTGTCTTTGATATCATTTAACCATGTTGGCAAGCGCGTAAGCCATTCATAAGCACTCGGCTGCTGCTGTGCTAACTCCAACAAAGTTAAATATAATTCGCGTTCAGCGTGAGTAATAGTGTCGTTAAGCATAAGATTTCAGTTCGAGTTGATTTATATTTAAATGAATAAAATTAAGAAAAGGTTAAAATAAAAGAAAATGCACCTCAATATATGAATTCTTCAGAGGTGGTGAAATATGCGTGGCATAGGTTATCTATCTTTAATAACTCAGTTTACGTTTTGTTGTTACCTAATCTTAAGGTTTAAACTTATATATTATTCAAATGCCATTATATTTGCCGTTTCTAAAATTTGAGCTACAGCTCTATCTCTATATGGAACTTCTTCCATATAGCTGACATATCTCATGTATGAATTCCATTTTTTTTGCTGATCTTCTGATATAGCATAGTTAACCTTATTTTCATTGAAGTCGGTAGTCAGAGAAGCCATGATAAATTCGCATACTTCAGGTATTTCACGACCGCCCTCTTCAAGGTAAGGTAATTTTTTTACACCCAAGAAATCACCGAGCAAATCAGCATCAACAACGCCTTTTCTAATCTCTCTTAAAATATCAGGTCTAAAGCAAACTAGCATAACACCAACTAATCTCAACAACGAATAACCAATATATTCGTCAGGAATAAAACGATTCGAATTGGATAGTACTTGTACAACTTCTATATGTAGAACTAATGTCTCTATCTCTCTGAGAGAAAGACCTTGATGACCAATGAATTTTGCAATAAATTTTTTCAAAAGGGTATTTGATAGCAGGCTACTAGATAAGAAACCTTTTTCTCCTATCAGCTGGTAAAAGTAAGCATTAGCAGCTAAAACGGGATTTGTCATGTGTCGTTGAGAATGCGGTGACAACTCAAACCTAAATTTTATAAATTTATCCAAGTAGCGTTGTGCATCAACTGCCTGACCATAGCAATGGTTTATAGAAGCTCTCAACTGCTGAGTATTAGTAACAAGTACGAAGCTAACACCTTCAACATCAAAAGTATGCTTGATTATCTCAAGCATATCGACTGCGAAGTTTGGTCTACAGCGATCAAGTTCATCTATAAATATAATAATAGGGTCTTGGGATGCAATGGCAGTTAGAGCGGTTTGTAATGTTTTTAAACTCTTTTCTGCCTCCACATGATCTTTGAGTATCAACTCTGCTGCTTTATCTATTGAATCATCAGCTGTTTTTTGAATTACTTCATCAAAATCATTTGCAACGTCAGCAAAATCTTGTCTCAGAAGATGAGAAACACCAGCTTTAGCAACTGTTTTTAGGGTGTACCGTACAGCTGGCAATACTCTGTTTATAAAAGCTTTTCTACGTGGCCCTTCAGGTAAGATTTTAATAATTTCTGCTAATACAGTCATCAAAGGCTCATCAACATGATCAGCTTTGAAAGCGTCAATATAAATTATATTGTGTGTATCATCTTGCTTCATTAGATTTATAAGTTTATGGCAAAACTCGGTTTTACCTGTGCCCCAGCTGCCATCAATAACCATTGGTGAAATATCTATATTAGATTTTAGGAGCTTAATAGCTTTTTCAGCGATATTTTTACGTTGAAATTCGTCACGCCCACCTTGTCCATCGAATGTTTTTGCCGTAATGTCCATATCCATTTTATCGTTCCTTCTTAATTTCAATCTAGCTCAGCAAAAATATGCGATGCTGTAAAGCGCATCTAGCATACTGAGAAAATGAATGCCTATTTCAACTAATGTGTGAAACGCAGGTAATAGCAGATGGAAGGATCAACTCCCATTATGTATTCAAACCCCACTATTTAAACGCCACAATAGACACAAAGTTCAAAAACTGAAACCATGTGAGATGCCGCTGAAAGCCAACGTCATTCAAACGTGCATGATGCTCGTCTAACGTATCAGTAATTAATACGTTTTCTAACGCATTACGTTTGCCGCTGATTTCCATCTCGCTATAACCATTGGCACGTTTAAAATCATAATAACGCTCGACCAACCATGCATCATATTGCTCATCAAAAGCATGGGTTTTTTCAGTTAATACCAGTATCCCGCCTTCACTTAACGCTGCATAAATTTTCTCTAATACTGCGATTCTATCGGCAGCGGGCAAAAACTGTAGCGTTAAATTCAAAATCACCATATCGCAGGGTTCAAGTTCCATATCGCGAATATCAGCGGTAATCACTTCGATGTCATGCGCAGGATAATTGTCACTCAGTAGCGTGGTCGCTTCGGTCGTCATCGCTGGTGAGATATCAATCGCCTTAATCTGCAAATCTTGCGGCTCAAACTCGCCTGCCAACGTCATGCTTGCTGCACCAAGTGAACAGCCCAAATCATACACTCGACTGACGCGCTGACCACTATCGCTCTGTTGACGATACTTACAATGGCGTCGGGCAAATATGGGTAACATCGCTAGCACCTGACCATAACCCGGCACACTGCGACGAATCATATCAGGGAAACAAGCCACCACTTGCTCATCAAAAGAGAAGCGTGCCGCTTTATCGAGTGGCGTGGTAAACGGTTTGTCAAATAGGGTGTCGTGTTTAACAATAGCAGGCTTAGATTGACTCATGGTGCGACTCATTTTGTGATAATAGAACTTAAATTAGGAAATAATTGATGGTCTTGCTTGTCATTATTAGCTGAAAGCGGCACGACGTAGCAAAAGCCCATTATAACATTACTGTTTGTTACTTATCGCGGTCAGATGCCCTGCTAAGCTAAATACGTATTGCTAGGTAAAAAACACTTGGCTCATATTTTATATTTATAAAAATAGGAAAAATTATGCAAACGATCGTATTAGGTGGTGGCTGTTTTTGGTGCACCGAATCGGTATTTTTATCCGTAAAAGGTGTGCAATCTGTTGTCTCAGGCTACATGGGAGGTGACGCTGTTTCTGCCAATTACGAAGCGGTCTGTAGTGGCAATACAGGGCACGTTGAAGTCATTAAAGTTGAGTTCGATGACTCTATCGTCCCGCTAGAAGTGATACTTGATGTTTTCTTTGCCACCCATGATCCCACCACAATGGATCGTCAAGGCAATGACGTCGGTAGCCAGTACCGCAGCGTGGTTTTTTATACCGAAGAAAATCAGAAACCAACAATTGACCGCACTATCAACAAACTGCGCGATATGGGCGTCAATGTGGTCACCGAAGTACATCCAGCTGTTGAGTTTTATCAAGCAGAAGAGACCCATCAGGATTTCTTTAATAAGAATCCAGGACAAGGGTATTGCAACTTTGCCATACCGCCAAAGCTTGCCAAATTGCGTAAAGAGTTTAGTCAATATATGGTGAGCTAAACGACAGAATAAAGATATTTATTCATTTGAAAAAAGATTATCTAAGCATTTCATTACAGCCAAACGCTTATTGTATGAGCGTTTGGCTTTTTAACATCTTTAGCATTCTCACTCAAACAGTTATGATAGAAACAACTCAAATATAACCCTCAACGAATAAAGGCTAAGGTATGAACGCTGAATTTTGGCACAGCCGCTGGCAAGAGAAACGCATTGGCTTTAATCAGTCTGCGGTGAATCCATTATTAATGAGCTACTTTAAACAATTAAACGTGAAAGCTGGTAGCCGTATCTTTGTCCCTTTATGTGGTAAATCGATTGATATGGCTTGGCTGGCAGCGCAAGGCTACGACGTCGTAGGCGTTGAATTGGTGGAAACAGCGGTACAAGCATTCTTTACTGAGCAGAATATCTCCCCTACTGTGCACCAGCATGCAGACAATCCAGCCATTAAATACTATCAAGGTCAGTTGTCAGGACAAACCATTATCTTATGGGTTGCTGATATTTTTGCACTAACGACTGAGGATATCGGATCTGTAAAGGCGGTGTATGATAAAGCCGCATTGATTGCGCTACCGGCTGATATGCGTGTGCAATATAGTGCGCAAATGTACCAGCTCAGTGCTAATGCACCACAATTTATCATCACTCTCACTTATGACCAAAGCAAAAAATCGGGACCGCCGTTCTCGATCAGTAGCGAGCAAATACAGCAATATTATGGCAATAACTATCATATCAGCGAATTGGAAAGTGAACCTACTTCTATAGGATCGGCACCTGAGCTAACAGTCTCGGAGCATGTTTGGCTATTGAAACAAGTGGTTAAAAAATGAAATGAGTCGTTAATAAGCCCATTTGCGTAGTGATTAATCAGTACTAAATTATGATGGAGAAATTGAATGAAAATATTCGTTGGGCTGATAAGTTTAATCTCTATTTTGCTAGTCACGCTCGCAGGTCCGCTGTACAAATTTGGCTTAATCGATTTAGCGACTGCGTTTTCAGGGTTTAAGTTTGGTGTATTTGCTGGTATCGCAGCATTGGTACTATTAGTCATACAGCTTTTATTTAAACGAGACACGGCTAGCCTTGGTAGCGTATTAACATCGGCAGTGCTTGCTATCATTGCCATTGCTATTCCACTAAGCATGATGAATAGCGCTAAAAATGTACCGCCCATTCACGATATTTCAACCGACCTAGTGAATCCACCTGAATTTGTGGCTATTGCCCCACTGCGCGCTGATGCACCAAACCCAGTTGAGTATGCAGGTGTAGAGACTGCAACGCAGCAGCGCGCCGCCTACCCTGAATTACAAACATTACGCTATAGCCAGTCAAAATCTGAGTTGGTTGAGGCAACCAAACAAGCCATCGATAATTTAGGTTGGGAGCTTGTCAATATCGATGCTGACAAAGGCGTCATTGAAGCGACAGATACGACTGCTTGGTTCGGTTTTAAAGATGATGTTGTCGTGCGTATCACGGATAACGATAATGAACGTCTAGTAGATATTCGCAGTAAGTCACGGGTTGGTGGGAGCGATTTGGGCAAAAATGCGGCGCGGATTCGTAAGTTAATTGAAGAGTTGGATAGGGTTTTGGGAGAGTGATTAGGTTTCTAGAGAAGTAAAAGTGATTAATTGGATTTTTTTAGCACTTTATCCATTTTAGCCTATCTATCCTAAACCCTGTCCCAACCTCACGCCACCGTCAATTTATAGTAACAGCTTACTTCGATACCTTTTCTTTACCCATGAGATTGGTTACTCTAAGTCCATACTGCACCAATCCGCTTTGCTTTCTCTTTTAATAACTATTTCAACGTTTATAGGATATTTTCATGCGTTTGACCCCAGTTTCTACTTTATCGTTACTCAGCCTTGCTGTTGGGCTGAGTTTTGCTAGCACTGCTCAAGCAGCCAAACCACCAGCGCCAAACTTATCTAATGCCGAGTTTCAACAATGCTTAGACGGTTTAAAAAACTCTAGCAAATTTCGAGGGGTTGATAGCTCTACTTTTAATAACTATCGCCCTAGCCAGCCTGATCCTAGCGTGATTCAATCATTGAATTATCAGCCAGAGTTTCAAAAAGACGTTTGGGATTATTTATCTTCACTGGTCGATAAAGAGCGTGTAGAAGATGGCATCCGTGCCAAGCGCCAATGGGCGGATACGCTCCGTCAAATTGAATCACGCTATGGCGTCAAAGCCGAGCACGTACTAGGTGTATGGGGCGTTGAGTCAAACTTTGGGCAGACATTGGGCAAAAAACCTTTGTTTGAGTCTTTAGCGACGCTGTCTTGTTTTGATCGCCGTCAGAGCTATTTCCAAGGTGAATACGCCAATGCACTAAAAATCGTCCAAAACGGTGATATCGCGCCAAGTGATATGACAGGCTCATGGGCGGGCGCTTTTGGGCAAACGCAATTTATGCCAAGTACCTTTTTAGAGTTGGCAGTCGATTTTGATGGCGATGGTCGCCGTGATTTGGTCAATAGTGTGCCTGACGCGCTAGCCTCTACCGCCAACTTCTTAGATAAGCGTGGCTATCGCACGGGCGAGCCTTGGGGTTACGAAGTCAAGCTACCCAGTGGATTTTGGGCTGCGTCTGACCGTAAAAACAAGAAGTCTATCAGCCACTGGCGCAATCAAGGTATCACGCTCGCCAATGGCAGTCCATTGCCAAACGACTTGAGTAGCGCCGGGTTATTATTACCCGCTGGCAAAGATGGTCCTGCATTCTTGGTCGGTAAAAACTTCGATACGTTTTATTCTTATAATGCGTCAGAAAATTATGCATTAGCAATCGCCCATTTATCAGACTTAATCACCAAAGAGGACAGCAGCAAAACTGACTTTGTCACGGCATGGCCTACCGATGACCCTGGTATCAGTCGCCAGCAAGCTAAAGATATCCAGCAGGCGTTATTGAACGCGGGTTACGATATTGGTGGTGTTGATGGCATTATTGGCGACAATACCCGTATCGCGATTCAGCAATACCAATCTAGTCGTGGTATCTTGCCAGCGGATGGACGCGCAGGACAGAAATTCTACCGCGCAATCATTAGAGATGCTGGAAACACAGCCCCGAAAAGCACGCAATACGGCAATCAATACGGGCAGCCGTCGAATAGCCAGCCTTTAAACCCTGCCTCTGCTGATCGCATGGGACAGTTGATTCAGCAGCAAACGAGTACTCCTAATACTTACTCGACGCAGCCTTCTGTACAATCACCGACCTCTGGTAACACACGCTATCGCCGTGTCATCGGTAGCGACGGTGTGGTGAAGCTCGTTCGTGTTGACGAAGGTTCTTAGTATTCCGCGGATGTATCTTAGGTTAAAGCACATAAAAAAAAGCCACGTTAATAATAACGTGGCTTTTTCATGGGGTTCATTCTTTATTTTTTAGTCAATTTTTAACTTAAACGATCGGTGGTGGGTTCGGTTTACCATTGTCACCATCCCAGTTCTCACGTGCTTTTTCATCTAGATCAGCAGGTGTTTTTGGTTCCCACTTGCCGTTTTCTTTCCAAGTAGCATCGCCCCAATCAGCGTCTTCTTCTTTTCTGTCCAAGTCTTTGTAAGCTTGGCTAGGGTTGATACCGCGACGTTTCATGTCCGCTACTTGCTCTTCTAATGTATGAAACTGCTCGGCAGCATGCATAGATTCTTCTAAGCCATCAAGCTCTTTTTTTAATGCATCGTTTTTAGCGTTACTCATCAGGTGCTCTCCTTAGTCAGTATTATTATGCGATTTATATACATTCGACTTATATGTATACGATATATACGTCAGTAATTTTAATATAAATAATGTATTTATTATCAATCTCTGATTAGTCTCAATATTACCAGTGTTAAATGGATTCACAACCGTTGACGCGTATGCTTTGTATTACAAAACGTAGTCACAGCCACACGTGTGCTCTTTACAGCAGATAGGCTATGACTACTTTTAAATAAGGAAGGCAGGAATATTATTAGTGCAAAATACGAATCATTGGGAGTTATGATGGACTTCGTTCAATAGATTTTTTGCATGGAAGGTCAACTTCCAAAGTTCTTGCGAGACGCGAGTGCCATAGGTTGTGAGCTGTATCCAGTTTGCACTCACTAGCTGACGTTGTAGCTGGTTCAAATCATCTTGAGAAATTTGGCAGCGCGAGACGGCATGGACATTCGGCATCTCTTTTTTGATGTCTTGCTCAGCTTTTGACGCTATCAAGCGATTCACAGCATTTTGCAAGCCATAGCTCGAAAAGGTCGCTGGTATTTTCATCAAGGCGATCAATATCTCTTGCCATGTTAAGGTCAAGGGTCTGGTAACATCGGTTAGATTGCCACCTGCATAAGCTTGAGCACTATATTGAATATCAAAAGCTTCTAACAATACAATTGGCTTACTCACATCATCAGAGACGAACTCATCAGCAGGGGGGCTATTTTCCTTTAGCGTTTTGTCAGTAGACAATAGATCTGCAAACCGTTCCGCCACGGTTTGCTTGCTAAATTTAATCATCTCCTCATTAGCTCTCAGCCATCCACCAACGACCTGATGATTGGTCACTGCATTATAGTAAGCTTGTACAAGTAATGGCTCAATATCCGTTTCTGTATCATAATAATATATCGTATTGTCCTGCCGAGTTACCGACTTAATAAATTCTTGCAGTTGACGACTGATACTCGCATCTGGATGATGATTTTTGATTAAGATGATTAACGGTTTGAGCTTGGCTTTGGCATTCAAATAGCTCAAATGCATTTGGCTAACGCCATTCCTTTGCACGGTGCCATAACTGTCTCCAATGAGCATCAGTGCATAATCGCAGGAGTCGATACATTGTCGACCATATAGCGATGCTTTTGGCAATTGGCTCGACACATCATAGGTCAAGAAAGCCCGCGACTGAAAAAATATCGCCAAGCTGTCCAAGACCAACAATTGATCATTGTCAGCGCATATGATGTGAATATGATAGCGACGGTTTGGCACAATCACCTCTAAGCTTAGGTCATGACATAGAATAATATGATATAAAATAGAGCACAAATATCTTGTGTTGCACAGCCTAGCATAATCTTATAAAAATAAGCTCAATTTATTTTTAATATATCAATATTATGGTTATGGGTTTGATATAAACACCTTTAGCTGCGCCTATTCAGAACAGTATTGCAAGATGGCGTCTTTGCCAAGCAAACGCGCTATTAAAGTACCCAGTTTATCATCGAACTTAGTCGCATAAAAAATCAATGGCGGTCGAATGACAACTTTTGTTTTGTCAGTTGTTTCTAAACAATGATCATCTGGGGTATTGTCAACCAATGCAGACAACTGGTTTGCAGCCAATAGCTGCTTAACTCGCTCAGCAATGGCTTGTCCAGAATCAACGACCTGCATCGCCAATTGCTGCTGAGCGATCTCATCTAACAAAAACGTTTTGAAAAATGGATAGTGCGTACAGCCTAGTACCAATTGATCAACGCCATCATGAGCAAATAATGTGAGCTGCTGGCGTAATCTTAAAGCAGTATCATCCTGCTCTGGCATTCCCGCCTCTACCCAAGGTACCAATTGCGGATCAAAATATTTGGTCACTACCGTATTGTTGGGTTTAGCAAAGTGATCGATGACCTCATTAAGCAATGTGCCATTCAAGGTAGCTTTAGTCGCTAAAACGACCACGCGACCAGTTTTGCTCGCCGATATGGCGGGCTTTAGCGCCGGGACTAATCCGACGATAGGCAGCTGCGGATAACGCCGTCTGGCTGTTTCCAAAGCATAAGCTGAGGCGCTATTACAAGCAATAACAATGAGCTTGCAGCCCTGCTCATACAACCAATCAACGGCTGTCAAAGTCAACGCTTCAATATCGACGCTATCACGATTACCATAAGGCACATTTAAGGTGTCTGCATAATAGACATAACGCTCGGCAGGCAGATGCTGTGCCAAATGTAGATAAACAGAAAGCCCACCGACACCAGAATCAAACAATCCGATTGGCGCATTGCGTTTCTTATTATTTATAACTGTGCCGCTATTCGTTTTATGGATGTCAGCGTTAGCATTAGTTGCACTCTCGACATGCTCAACATGTTTAACATCAAAGCTATCTGAGCGCATTTTCACCCTATTTAAGCTATTACTTGCAGCAATATCCATCACTACTCTACTGCCATTTTTATATACATATTGTCATCTTTATGCTGTTTGCTGTTTGCTGTTTGCTGTTTGCTGTTTGCTGTTTAGCATACTACAGTAATTATCTGGTAATTTATCGCTATAGTCGGTTCAATATAATTTGGATACAAGGAAGGCAAGCAAAAGTACTACAAATAGTAGACTAAGCGAGTCTGACTCCGTATCTGATTTATATAGGATTGACTATATCTAAGCAGTAAATCATTTGACGGATACATAGCTTTAAGTCCTTACGTTAACTGGCTGGCATCGACAGCTCATAGGATTTTCCGCCACTTTGTAATGTCAGTATCGTCTCACCATTTTGCTCTGTCAATTCGCCAATTTCGGTCAAGTGATAAAAAGTATTACGCCCAATAAGTGCGTCCAAACCATTTCTAACGGGCATATAAGGACGTACCTGCATATCCATTGCTGTCTGCTGATCAATCGTATCATTGCCTGTAGGATTATACGCCTTTAATGTGATGGTGTGCTCATCATCTAAACGCACCATATCGCCAGTCGTCGTGGTAAATTCTAGCCAACGGTTATTGCCTTCGTTGACGATACCGACGTCATTGATTAATAAAGGGGCATCTTCAACTTGGATACGGATTTTCTGTACTGGCGTCTTCAAAAAATATTCAATGATGCCATTATTGTCTTCTTTCCATAAAATAGTCGCAAATAAGCTCACCAATGACTCTCTAGTCATTTGCCCGCCTTCATGCCACCACTCGCCATTTGCCTTTATGACCAGATCCATATCGGCCACATCTTTTGGGTGCCATTTATCCAATGGTGGGATGGCACGTCCTACACGTTTGCCTACGGTAGACTTTAGATACTGACTGAGAGAATCCATATTATTTAGCTCAGATGGCACGTCTTTCGGCGGTTTAGCTGCCGATTCATCATTTTGAATTATGTCTTCATTATTGTTATTCATCTTATAATCCTTTACTTAGCATTCAAAGTTTGGCAAATCTATTATTACTATAAATTTTAGTTTCGGGTATGATGAAAACATATCATCTTAGCACCCTCATTAGTTCAATCTTACCTTAACATCGATACTCATAAATGCGTATCGTGTTTGTAGGACTTTTCTTTTATAATGAGTAACGATTTTTTATTGAAATGGTCAAGTGGGTGTTGTGTTAATGACACATTTTACGTGATGTGTTGATATCCTTAAATACATGGATCTCAACAGTAACATGGTCAATTGATGTCGCAAAGACAGTTTTTATCGGGCAGCCATATGTCTGAGTAATGTTAGCGCCGCAAGTCTATTATTCAATTGTTAAGCTAATGATGCCCTGAGATAAGCCACTAAAAGTTTAGGAGTAGGTATGCAAGAGCAAGACAATCAAAAGCCAGTCATTGATAGTGACACTGTGAATACTGACCCATCAGTAGCGACAGAGACGGCAAATCTAGATAAAGCAGAGTCAGCCGTTGTGACCCAAGAAGCGCCAGCTGAAACAGTCGCTATCGACAAAGCGCCAGAGCCAGTAGTAGAAGCTGTCGCGGCAGAGCCTGAGATTGAACGTGAATCCATGGAATTTGACGTTATCATCGTCGGTGGTGGACCTGCTGGGCTATCTGCTGCTATCCGCCTGCGTCAGCTCGCTATCGCTGCTGGTAATGATGAGTTTATGGTTTGTGTGGTCGAAAAAGGTTCTGAGTTTGGTGCGCATACCTTATCAGGTGCTGTCATCGAACCACGCGCCTTGAACGAGCTGATACCAGACTGGAAAGAAAAAGGCGCGCCGCTTAATGTGCCAGCGACCGAAGATCGCTTTTATTATCTAAACTCAGCCACGCGCTCTACTAAAGTACCTGACTCGTTGATTCCAGGACCGATGCACAACAATGGTAACTATATTGTCTCCTTGGGCAATGTGGTGCGCTGGTTGGCGGTACAAGCTGAAGAGCTTGAAGTCATGATGTTCCCAGGCTTCCCTGCAGATGATATTTTATATAACGACGACGGTTCTGTACGTGGTGTCTTAACGGGCGATATGGGTGTGGCTGCCAATGGCGAAGCCAAGCCTAGCTTTGAGCCAGGTTATGAGCTACTTGCTAAATACACTATTTTTGCCGAAGGCAGCCGTGGTCATTTAGGTAAGCGCTTAATCAGCCGTTTTGATCTTGATAAAGACTCAGATCCTCAGCATTATGGTATCGGTCTAAAAGAGCTGTGGGACGTAGCCCCTGAGAAACACGAACAAGGCGTGGTCATGCACGGTCTTGGCTGGCCCTTGACCGAAACAGGCTCTACTGGTGGCTGGTGGTTGTACTTCGATGAAAACAACCAAGTAAGTTTTGGTCTTGTCGCTGACTTGTCTTACCACAACCCATATATGTCGCCATTCGATGAGATGCAGCGCCTAAAAACCCATCCCGTCATCAAAAACGTATTGGAAGGCGGCAAGCGTATCTCTTATGGCGCACGTGCTTTGACCAAAGGTGGCTTAAACTCTCTACCGAAATTTACTTTCCCAGGTGGTGTATTGGTCGGTGATGATGCTGGATTCTTGAACCCTGCTAAAATCAAAGGCACACACACATCGATGAAGTCAGGCATGCTAGCCGCCGAAGCTATCTTTGAGGCACTACAAGCCGATCGTCAGCATGATGAAGTGATTGCTTATACCACCATGTATAAAGAGTCGTGGTTGTACCAAGACAACTATGAGTCACGCAACTTCTCGCCTGCAATACATCGCATGGGTCTGTTTATGGGCGGTGCTTTTACCTTTATCGAGCACAACTTATTAAAGGGTAAAATGCCGCTTACCTTACATGACAGCCTGCCAGATTATGATCAGTTAGAGCGTGCCAATCACGCTTTTCAGCCAACCTACCTCAAGCCTGATGGCAAACTGGTATTTGACAAACTGTCATCGGTATTTATCTCTAATACTAATCATGCAGAAGACCAGCCGGTACATTTGAAACTGACTGATCCAACGGTACCTGTTTCAATTAACTTACCGTTATATGCTGAGCCTGCCCGTTTATACTGCCCAGCTGGGGTATATGAAGTGGTAAAAGATGCCGAAGGAGCTAAGTTTGTGATCAATGCGCAAAACTGTGTGCATTGTAAAACTTGTGATATCAAAGATCCTTCACAGAATATCACTTGGGTAACGCCAGAAGGTGGCGGTGGCCCTAACTACCCTAATATGTAAATATAAACAATATTAGGATTAATCGTTGATACTAAAAACCGCCCTTATGAATTCATAAGGGCGGTTTTTTTAACTTCGACACATGAAACAAGTTTATCTTTAATCAGGTGAGATTAATCTGTCCATGCATCACGATTGGCTTCGTTTTTCAGCTTTACAAAGTCATCAGGATTAAACTTGATTTGATCGCCAGTTTTACCTTCTTTGATTTGTCTTTCGTAATCACGCAATATGCGCAGCGCTACTGGTGACAAGATTAAAATAGCCACTAAGTTAACAAGTGCCATTAGACCCATTGATAAGTCAGCGAAGTTCCATATGGCAGGAAGACTGGCAATAGCACCCACAAATACCATGCCAAGTACCATAAAGCGGAATATCATGATCATGACTTTGGCATTTTTGGCACCAGAGATGAATTCAAGATTTGACTCACCATAGCTATAATTGGCAATGATAGAGGTGAAAGAGAAGAAGAAAATAGCAATCGCAACGAAGATAACACCCATATCACCCACATATTGCGACAGTGCCAACTGAGTCAGCTGAATACCTTCTTGCTCAACACTAGGATCGACCACACCGGACAAAATAATAATTGACGCCGTTGCCGTACAAATGACAAGGGTATCCATAAACACACCCAGCATTTGCATAAATCCTTGCACCGCTGGATGATCGGGATGACTCTTCGCCGTTGCCGCCGCATTAGGCGCTGAACCCATACCCGCCTCATTTGAAAACAGACCACGCTTGATACCGTTAATCATTGCCTGAGCAATACCATAACCAATCACCCCGCCTGCTGCTTGCTCAAAACCAAATGCTGATTTAACAATTAACACAATCGCCGCTGGGAATTGACTAAAATTCGTCACGATAATGAACAAGGCCAATAAGATATAGAGAATCGCCATCACGGGTACGATTTTACCCGCGATACGAGCAACCGAGCGCAAACCACCGAATACCACTGGCGCCACTAATACAACCAATACCAAACCTGTCATCCACGTTGGAACCCCAAATGCTTCGTTGGTCGCTTGTGCGATGGTATTTGACTGCACGCCATTAAAGGCTAAACCGAACGCTACTAATAAGCATAATGAGAAAAATATCGCTAGCCAGCGCTGACCAAGACCTTTTTCGATATAATAAGCCGGTCCACCGCGGTAAACATTGTCATTGTGCGGCACTTTATAGGCCTGTGCTAATGTTGATTCGATAAAGCTGGTCGACATACCGACGATCGCAGTCATCCACATCCAAAACACTGCACCCGGACCGCCAAGGTAAATCGCGATTGCAACCCCTGCTAAATTACCTGTACCGACCCGCGCTGCCAATGAGGTCATCAGCGCCTCAAATGAGCTGATACCGCCATCTTTACGCCCTTGATTGGACACGCGCAATAGCTGCCACATATGCCCAAAGTGGCGAAACTGAATAAAACGTGTGGCAATGGTAAAATAAAGACCCGCACCAATCAGTACGAACATCAGTAATCCATACCAAGGGTTACTCGCAATCAACCAATCATTGTTGCCCCAAATAATGCTGACACCATAATTGACGATGCTATTAAACCAACCTGCTATCCCTTCACCCATACTGCTATCCTCTCACTTACATTTTATACTGCTAGTATATTTTATGGATTGATGTGATTAATGATATTTAAAAATGCTTACTAATCCCTCTGCCTACTCATGAAACAGTAAATATCTGATCAATATACTGGCAAAGTAAATCACTAACATCCTGTCGCTACATTTTAACTGACTAGAGATTATTTAACTATTTCAAACCTCTATTATAGAAATTAAATAACTACGAACTTTTGTAAGGTATTTAGATAAAAATCAAAAAAATATTTTTTATATGAAATATTGAAGAAAACTTTTGAGACTAGGTACAACAGATAGATTTTAAAACGTATTCATATAAACACCATTCCAAAAAAAATAGTCACTGCCATAATATTTATTGAGTAAAGTATTGGCTATATTTATAGAATGAATGACTTTTATTGCTAATAATGCTCTAATACCTCTATAAAACTAAATCCTTAATATAAATAAGGTTTTAGCACAGCACCTGAGCAACGGCCTTTTTTTTAGCTGGTCTCTCTAACATAAGTTGACCATGGTTTCCATAAAGCAAACATTTAGTTACATAAAGTAAATAAAATTTATTTATTGTTAATTAAGTCAATATTGTATATATTCCCAATAAGTTCATAAATATTTCTTGCAATACTTATTGGCATGAATAATAAGTTGAAATATTAATACAATGTCATCAGGGATGATGAGCATAATAAGACAGAGGACTGTCAATCAATAACGACCCTCCTCCATAAATCCTCATCTCTATGTACTATAAATCCAGTCATTCTATAGCCCATAAATCTTGTTAGATGTTTAGGTTATAGTCGACCCACAGCCATATTTTACAATGTAAATTTTAGCAAAATCGAACCACAGAAAAGTATTTTTCGCAGTGCTTTGATTGATAGAAATCTGCTTTTTTTTCGATAATATTGGGTTACTTACTACTGGTTGGTCATTCTGCTTTATCAGCCTATAAACTGATTTTAGGATCCGTTTATAGACAACGTATCGAACTGTCTTCCATCATGTGATACATGCTAAAGCAAAATAACTTGTCAGGCTCAAATCAGTAATCTTGTTTTTATGTTAGGCAAAAGGAGTTGTCCTATGGAAAACCACAACGATCCATCCGGTTATTGGCGTGCCAATGTCCGTCTCATTTTAGGTAGCCTATTTATTTGGGCGCTATGCTCATACGGGTTTGGGATTTTGTTACGTCCTCTCTTAGCAGGTATTAAAATCGGTGGTACCGACTTGGGCTTTTGGTTTGCTCAGCAAGGATCCATTGGGGTATTTATCGTTTTAATTTTCTTCTACGCTTGGCGTATGAATAAGTTAGATAAACAATACGGCGTAGACGAGGAATAGCCCCATGAGTCAATTTACGATTAATATTATTTTTGTAGGTCTATCTTTCGCTCTATACTTCGGTATTGCAATTTGGGCACGTGCTGGCACAACGAGTGAATTCTACGTAGCAGGCGGCGGTGTTCACCCTGTCGTCAACGGTATGGCAACGGCTGCTGACTGGATGAGTGCTGCGTCATTTATTTCGATGGCAGGTATTCTTGCCGCTGGCGGTTATGGCGCATCAACTTATTTGATGGGTTGGACAGGTGGTTATGTACTACTGGCAATGCTCCTAGCGCCTTATTTACGTAAATTTGGTAAGTTTACGGTACCTGACTTCATCGGTGACCGTTTTTATTCAAAAACGGCAGCAATGATTGCCGTAGTTTGTTTGATTATCGCCTCAACGACTTATGTTATTGGTCAGATGACGGGTGCTGGTGTCGCTTTCTCACGCTTCTTGGAAGTTGAAAACACTACTGGTCTACTGATTGCTGCGGTTGTTGTCTTCTTCTACGCTGTACTTGGTGGTATGAAAGGGATTACTTATACGCAGGTAGCGCAGTATGTAGTTCTAATGATTGCATATACCATTCCTGCTGTTTTCATCTCACTTGAGTTAACAGGCAATCCAATTCCAGGTTTGGGCTTGTTTTCAAACCATGTGGAAGCAGGCGTTCCTATCTTAACCAAGCTAGATCAGGTGGTTACTGATTTGGGTTTCACGGCTTATACCGCTGACGTTCCTAACAAGCTAAACATGGTGCTATTTACCTTATCGCTCATGATTGGTACAGCAGGTCTACCACACGTTATCATCCGATTCTTCACCGTCCCTAAAGTCGCTGATGCGCGTTGGACTGCTGGTTGGACGTTGGTATTTATCTCGCTACTATACTTCACTGCTCCTGCCGTAGGTGCAATGGCACGTTTAAACCTGATTGATACGATTTATCCACAAGGGGTGGCAGAAGCACCTATAAACTATGATCAACGTCCAGACTGGATGAAGACATGGGAAGATACCGGCCTTATTAAATATAATGATCTTAATAATGATGGTCGTATCCAAATGTACAACGACAGTGGACTTGGTGCCGCTGAGCTTGCCTTGAGTGCTGCACAAGCGGATGGTGGCGATGTAGCCGCTGCCACTGCAGCTGTAGAGACTGCACGTGTCGCACAGGATCTAGAACTTGATGGACGCTTTACCGCAGCAGGCTGGAAGGGTAATGAGCTGGATGTCAATGCCGATATCTTAGTATTAGCTAACCCAGAAATTGCGAATCTTCCACCATGGGTTATTGGTCTTATCGCCGCAGGTGGTTTGGCAGCAGCGCTTTCAACAGCAGCAGGCCTACTACTCGCTATTTCGTCAGCGATCAGTCATGACTTGATTAAACGAAACCTTAATCCAAACATTACTGATAAAGGCGAATTAAGAGTTGCGCGTATTACGATGGGTGTTGCGATTGTAGTTGCTACTTGGTTAGGAATAAATCCACCAGGGTTTGCCGCACAGGTAGTCGCATTAGCATTCGGTATCGCTGGTGCATCGCTCTTCCCTGCACTGATGATGGGTATTTTCTCTAAACGGATCAATAATGTTGGTGCCATCGCTGGTATGCTAACAGGTCTGATTAGTATCCTTGTTTATATCTTTGTCTTTAAAGGTTGGTTCTTCATTAGCGGTACAGCGAACTTCCCTGATACGGCAGAGTATTGGTTGTTTGGTATCTCACCACTATCATTTGGTGCGATTGGGGCGTTGCTTAACTTTATCGTAGCGTTTGCTGTCTCTTATGCTACTGCTCCCCCACCATTACACATTCAAGAGTTGGTTGAAAGTGTCCGCTCTCCACGTGGCGCAGGCGGTGCAGTCGACCACTAAGTGTATAAATGAGAATATATCTTCAGTTACTATATATCACTCACAGGCAGTAGCTGCTTGTGAGTGATTTTTTTATCTCTTATTGATTATAAAAAATGTTAGATTTTTGCTTTATTGAATATACTTTATTAACTATGCTTAGGGCGTGTCCTCAATTAAATCGATTACCCTCTAAATGGGCTAAAAATGGCTAAATTTTACCAAACATCGTCAAATAGCTTATCAATATCTCGATATTATTTGCGCTACTTTCCTTGTTTGACGGCAATTTATCTCATTTTTATTACCATTTTTAAAATGAGGACACGCCCTAGTTAAAAGCGCTCAACTAAAAGTGCTTAACGCATTAAGGAAGATTTTATGCTTTTTGAGTTTATCGCTACCATTGCTGCCGCATTTGGCATGGCTGGTCTGGCACTCATTATAACTCACCTCAGTAAACTGGCTGGCAAACGCGCACCAAAGTGGCTTATTCCTTTGTTTGCTGCGATTGGTATGTTTGCCTTTCAAATACACCAAGAGTATAACTGGTATGGTCAGCAAGTGAGCAAGTTACCAGCAGGCGTGCAAGTCGTCAAAGTAGCAAAAAGCACCGAGTGGTTTCGCCCATGGTCTTATATCAAACCGCAAATATTACGTTTTATCGCTGCCGATACCGCCAACGCTAGCGTGCAGGTAGACAATCCAGATGTATATTTGGTTAATTTATATCTGTTTGAAAGACGCAGAAGTGTGCAGAAAGTACCACAAGTTATAGACTGTCGTATTCCTGCGCGTGCCGATTATGTCATACCCGAAAAAGACAGTAAGCTAACGATTGATGAACATGTCAAGCAAACAACAGCATGGCGAGAGTTGGCAACCGATGACCCGTTGTTCATTAGTATCTGTACTGATAAAAGCTAACCTCCTCATAAATATGCAAATAAAACCCTGCTAAAACATCTGATTACTAAGGGATTTAAGACAGCTTATATTATAGTCATGTATTCAGTTGCGCTGAGAAGTTGCGGTATAAGTATGCTTAGAATTAGCGCCTAACAGCAATCCAGCGCATAGACCACCGAAGTGCGCCGCAAACGAAATACCTTGTTGCGGCATCAATCCTTGCTTGATGGTCAACCAATAGCCAGTACCCATGACAATACAGGCAATCAAATAACCCCAACGCCGCGCAAATACAGCACCACCTATCATATAGCCGAGCATCGCGAAGCATAGCCCTGATGCGCCAACATGAATTGACAATGGCGAGCCAATGATCCAAGTGACCAATCCAGACGCGATAATGAGCTTAATCACTGTTCGATAAGCATTCTTCTCAAACAATCCAAACAAAAATAAAATCTGTAACAACGTCAAAGTGTTACCAAGCAAATGTGAAAAATTGCCATGCATCGTCCATGACGCAAATACTCCAATCATGCTGCCCACATCCAAGGCACGAGGCACAATCCCAAAGATATTCCACATGCCAAATAATGCCACTTCCTTTAAAAAAAACATGCCCCACATCGGTATTAATACAAAAGCATATAAGCCTATAACCTGCTTTATTCGTATCATAATCAAGCTAAGCAGTTGCTGCCAATTCATATAATGCCCTATTCTTTTAATCCATGTTTTTAGCGATATTTTAATGACTCAGCGTAGCAGTGGAGCGTGTTACAGGTGTAAAATCTAACAATGCAGCCTCTTTGCCAGTCATCAAATAACTGTCACTATGTAATAACGACGTCGAGTGATAAGGCACTAAAGCGGTGGGCACAAAACGACGAGCGGCATCGATATGTTTGATAGAATCATCAAAAAAGATATGAGGTGCAAACGTTCTAAGTACCGCTGTTTTTTCTAAACCTCCTAAGAAAAACGCCATATCAACATTGACGCCCCACTCTCGCAATGTCTTAATCGCACGCAGATCAGCAGGTGCGTTGCGAGCTGTCACCAATGCAATCTTTATTGGAGAATACTTGAGACCAGCAGGTAGACGTTCCTGTAAATTTGATATTTTAATCAACAATTCAGCATAAGGGCCTTTTTCAATGGGTAAATCACGCATCTGTATTTCGCGATCGTGAAAAGCACGCAGTCCTTTTTGCTTGTACAGTAGCTCACCTGAATCATCAAACAGCACCGCATCACCATCAAAAGCAATACGTAGCTGATCGGTATCTAACTCATAAGTATTGACAGGGGTTGCGTCGAGTATCGCACAAGCGCAGATATTGGCATCAGCCACTTGCTGGGCATCTTCGCGATTGGTCGTCAAAAATAGATCGACATTGAAGTCTTTAATATAAGGAGCCACAGGACTGCCTGAAATAAATGCCGAGCGTGAGATAGTCAGCTCATGTTCAAGAATTGCATTGAGGACTTGAATGCCCGTATCTGGACTACTCTTTGAAACAATGACCACTTCCACCAAAGGTGTCTCAACCTGTAAATCTTGCATGCCATCATTGCAATAATTATTCAGATTTAATAGAGCTTTAATTAATGGATAACCAGCACCAATACTGAGAGCATCGTTCTCACGCTTGGTCATATAGTCTCGAAACTCTTTTATGGCGCTTGCAGGTCTCTGCTCTAGCAGCTCTAGCAAATAATTTTCTGATTCTGTTAAATTAAAAAGTGCCGTTGCAGAAATCGCGACGATGAGCGTATTACTAAAATCGACTGCCATGATTTTCTCTACTTATAAAGTTATCTATTCGGAAATGCCAACCAGTTTACTACATTCACAAGCCCTTAGAATGATAAGAAAAGTTATCCACGTATAATGTCATTTAGTATAAAAACTACTTTTTAAGTAATCAAAATGACCGCTCAGAAAGTGTCTCATAATGTGACTTTATGTGGAATAATTTAACCATAGAATTATTACGCCGATTTTTTCTTTTATCATAAAAAAGCCATATTGTTATGAAAACAATATGGCCCTATTAATAAACAATACAAATGAACGACGCAGCTATGATTTTCTAAGCTTCCTTTTATCAATAGCGCTTACGTTAGCAGCACTAAAGATATTGCTGGAAAGGCGACCAAAATAACCAGTCGAATCAGATCAGAGACAATGAACGGTGCGACCCCGCGAAACATATCAGACAGCTTAATATGCGGTGCCATTGCCTTAATCACAAAGATATTCATCCCCATCGGCGGCGTAATCAGTCCAAGCTCTACTGTCAATACAGCGATGATACCAAACCATACGGGATCAAACCCTAACGCCACAATGATTGGATATACCACTGGAATAGTAATGACCAGCATCGCCAAAGCATCCATGAACAACCCTAAGAGGAAGTACATGATTAAGATACAGATCAGTACAATCATTGGGCTAACTGCTAATGTACCAATCCAAGTCGCTAGCGTATAAGACAAGCGTGAGACGGAGATAAAGTAACCCAAGGCTTCTGCACCCAGCAGCATAAAGAATACCACCGCTGATAATGCAAGCGTTTCAATCAAAGATTGCTTTAGACCTTTTATACGCATACCTTTGGCAAAAGCATAAGCCCAAGAAACAAACGCACCGACTGCTGCTCCTTCTGTCGGAGTAAATAACCCAAAGAAAATACCAGCGATAATCACAATGAAAATAAAGCTAAATGGTATGAGTCCCGTCAATGACAGCAGCTTGGCTTTCCAAGAAGTAGGCTCACCGCGACGCGCTAAATGCGGCTTCCAGCGTACCATAATCATAACAGTGATTGAATACATCACCATGCCCAAAATCCCAGGCAAGAAACCAGCGATGAACATGTCACCGACTGACTGCTGGGTTAAGATGGCATAAACCAGTAGCGCAATGCTAGGCGGAATCATAATACCTAACGTGCCACCCGCTGCTAAAATACCACAGGCAAAACCTGGTTGATAACCATACTTCTCCATTTGTGGCAGCGCAACCTTGGTCATAGTGGATGCTGTGGCTAAGGATGAGCCTGAGATAGAAGCAAAAATACCAGACGATCCTATGCCAGCGATACCCAAACTGCCCCTCACTCCCCCAAAAATAGTTCGGGTAGCTTCAAACAATTTCCCTGCCATCCCTGAATGGGTAGCAAAGACTCCCATTAAAATAAATAAGGGAATCGCACTAAAGTCATATTTGGCTAACACATCTACCGGAATATCTTTAAGCATTTGTAATGCACCACTGGGTGCCGTCACTGCGCCAAAACCAACCAATCCAACACCTAACATGGCAAGCGCCACTGGAACTCGCAGGACAACAAGCAGGATCATGACGATTAAGCCAATGGCTCCAATAATTTCTGGACTCATGCGCCTGTCTCCTCGGCGTCAAAGAACTCGCCCGTTTTAAAGATATTGATGGATTCGATTAATGAGCGAATGGCGAGTAAGAGACTTAAAAATGCACTAAATGCATAGATGGGCATCATTGATAATCGAAGGTCTTGAGTGACTTTGCCGTATGCTATGGCATCAACAGCACTCTCATAAAGCCCCCAAGCAAAAACGATACCGATGATAAAAAAGCCCATCATAAAGACGCCCATCATATAGCCTTTAACGGCTTGCGGCATTTTTTGGGTAAAGACATCAACGATGATTTGTGAGCGTTCGACGAAAGCGCCAAAGGCAGCAAGTAAAGCAAAGAGCATGAAGTAAGAAACGATCTCTACACTGCCTTTAACAGTAAAGCCAAACTCACCACCAGTCAGCTTGAAAATATAACGAGCAGTCACATCGAGCATCGTTGTGAGGACAATAATAATAAGACTGACACCACCAATAAACTGGCATAATCTAGAGATTAAAATGCTGATTTTTACTAAAAATGCCATGTGACACCTCCAATGGGTTATACCACTTTACAAGCGGCACTGGCAGCTTTTGCTTTCTCATAGACACTATCAGCATCTAAACCCAAAGCATTGACATCACTTAGATATTTTTTAGTACCCTTTTCAAGTGGTCCTTTCCAATCAGGATCATTCAATGGATCAGGAATTTCAACGATCTCATCGCCTTTAGCTTTAGCAGCTTGAATGGCCATTTGATCATGCTTATCAAACACTTCACCAACTTTATTCGCCAATGCCATTCCTGAGTTTTTATCCAACACTTGCTTTAAATCATCAGGTAAGTTGTTATATTTATCCTTATTCATAGTAACCATCAGCGCCGAACTATAAAAAGGAATGTTGGTATGATATTTGGTGATTTCGTCAATTTTGAACGCTGTTACGGCCTCCCATGGAAAGCTCAACCCATCGACGACGCCGCGCTGTAGCGAGGTATACATATCATTAGCAGGCAATCCTACTGGTGACGCCCCAGCACTCTCGATAATGTCACCCGCGACCGCAGAAGGGCGGCGGATGCGCATGCCTTTCATGTCTTCAGGAGTCCGAATCAACTTATCCGTAGTATGCAGTGAGCCAGGCCCAGCACCATACATAAATAGCAAATGAGAATCTTCGTATTCACTAGCAAGCGTGCCATCCTCATAAAGAGTCTGAAGCATACAACCCATTTGAGTCGCTGAGTTTGATAAACCAGGAAGTTCAGTGATTTGAGTTAAAGGAAAACGACCACTGGTATAACCATGTGCTTGTGAGCCGATATCTATCGTACCTTTAGCAGCAGATTCGTACGTAACATCTGCTTTGGCAAGACCCGCGGAAGGATACAACTCTACTTTTAAGCGACCATTAGAATCTGTTTCAATTTGCTTTGCCCAAGGTTCAAAAACCTCTGTGCTGATAGAAGAGGTTGCTGGCCAAAAGTGAGAGAAGCGTAAAACGGTCGTTTCTTGAGAGGTTGCTGATGAGCCATCAGTCGTGTTAGAAGATTGGTTAGAGCAGCCTAAAAGACTAACAGCCGCTAAGGCACCAATTGAAAAAAGAGGAGCTAGCTTCATTATCAATTCCTTTTGATAATCGTGAAAATAGGAGTAATACATCACTGGTAAATAATCCAATCTATACCAGATGTAATAACTTACAAGTTTCAAATATATCTTTTACATACCTGTAATAAAAATCTAGTTTAAAATTAGCAGCTATAATGATATAAGTCAAATCATTTTGATGGCAGGACTAGAAAATATATTCATAAAATTGCATAGCATTTAAACAAAAAAATCGTCAATTCAAATAGAAAATACACTTATAGAGTGTGAATTATAAAAGTAAGTTAGATTAAGTGTAAAATTATACTTAATGTCCCAACCCCTAGACAAAGAAAACCCCCTTACACTTTCGCGTAAGGGGGTTTTACTTTGAATAGAGAGCTGACGATGACCTACTCTCACATGGGCGAACCCACACTACCATTGGCGCAATGATGTTTCACTTCTGAGTTCGGGAAGGGATCAGG
>NZ_JADQAH010000030.1:0-41452 GCF_022129225.1 Psychrobacter sp. Ps7
TGTTCATCACTAAAGCTAATAAATGCTCAAAACAATTCGCTGCGACTATTTAGTTTTATAACACCTAGTCTTTGTTTCCAATGATAGGTGGAATATATTTGGCGCTATTGGTAAACGCTAATGGCTGAGTAATATTTTCTTGCGCTGCTGTCAACGTTTGCGTCGTCGATGGCTGCTGCAAGAATAAGTAGTAGCCCAACGTTATTGCATTTAGTACCACCAAACCACCAAATAAATATGGCATCCTTTGCCCTCCTCTGATTTAAAGCTATCTTCAAACCGTTAATAATAAAAATTAACCGACAATTCTATCTAAGGTGTATATCCATTCTAAACATGAAATTGAGAACACTCCTTAGAAATTGAGCAAGTTTATTTGTCACACACTGCTTAATTGATGCCGCTATTTTCATACTAGAAAATAACGACAATTCTTTGCAGTGGCATTATTTATCTTCAAAACCACGCTCGCTTTTTTCTTGCGTCAGTTCATCAGCAGCCAAAATTTGTGTCAGTGGTTTGATAGGCCACGTCATGACAAATCGTGCACCGCCAAGCTCTCGGCTCTCATCGACTTTCATACTACCATTAAACCAAAAGGCAATGCGCGATACGATAGACAAGCCTAAGCCATAGCCGCCTGAAGCGCGTGTGCGACTGTCATCTAAGCGTGAAAATGGAATAAAGACCTTTTCGCGATCTGCTTCTGGAATACCATGACCATCGTCCTCAACACTAACAAAAGCATTGCCCTTTCTGACGCCAGCACTAATGATAATCGTGGTCTCTGCATAACGTAAGGCATTGCCCGCCAAATTTTGAATCACACGGTGTAAATAACGCCTATCTGCGACAGCGGTTACTTTAGCATTCGGCAGCTTGGTCACTATTTTGATAGGCTTACCCAAGGCATTGGTTTCACGCTCAATCTGCTCCAATAACTCTCTAAGATTGACTGGTTCTAAATCCAGCTTTGGTGAGCCTTCTTCGAGCTTGGCGTAAGTCAAAATCTCATCAATCAAGCCATTAAGCGCTTCGATATCTTCATCAATAAAATCACGCTGCATAAAACGCGAGTCTTCGTCATCCGTATCAGCCAGCATATCAACGGCAAAACGGATACGAGCCACCGGTGTACGAAGCTCATGTGATACCGCTCGCGTTAATTCTCGCTGCGACTCAATAAGGCGCTTGATATGCGAGGTCATGGCATTAAAAGTCGCGGCTAAACGGGCAATTTCATCCTGCCCAATGACTTGAACTTGACTTTCAAGATTACCTTTACTCACTTCATTGACGCCAACCTGAATCAACTGCAACTTACGCTCAAGTGGAAAAATCAACGCATACACGCCTAAGCTGATCAAAAACATGCTGATAAGAATCATACTAATAATCAGATTAAGTGGGAACCAGTTGAATAATGGCACCGGACCAATCAATATCGCCATGTCATTGATTTCAGAAGGCACCACTACTCTAATAGCCGAATTACTTTTACTGCTATTGGTATCTTGTAAGGAAATAACCACTTCATCTCGGCGTAATCGTGCAAGCTGATCGGTATCTAAATCCAGTGTATTGACGGCTTTAAACTCTAAAGGAAAGGAAAACTTTTTTTCCAGTTCAGCCAAACGGGCACGCTTGTCAGATAACGTCACATAGTAAGACAAATCATCCAATAAAAACACAGCGATTGCCCGTACTTGCTGCTCAGTCACTTGCGATATTCTGGCGGTCAAAACACTTTGATTGTCTGGTAGACGATAATACACATCGGCATAGACAGGTTGCTCGGTATAACGAACGACCGTATTGCCATTTTCAAAACGCCGCAGTTCACTGGCATTAAAGTCCACTTCATCAATAGGCAAAACTTTGAATTCTGAGCCAAATAAACTACTGGCATCAGACAACCAATATTCACGCTGCTCTTCACTTTCTTGATGAGCGATACCTTCACTCACCAGATGAAAAGCCCCTGTTGCCATGTTTTCACGGTAGGATTGGACGCGCTCTTTGTTGATGGTATCCATCAACAGTTGAGCAAACAATGCCACACACAAACAGACTATGAGTAGCCCAGCATAAATACGAACAAAGATACTGTGTTTTAAAGAAGAGACTAATGACATACGTGCCGTAACCAACTTAATGAATAAAAACTGCCGACATCATTCAGCAAACAAGCGCTGCGTGATAAATGATATCAAACACTGTTGAATAAAAAACCATTCTGGCTGCTGTATTTTAATTTATAACTGAGCATCACCTAAAATCCATTTACCTCATGTACATTTAGGCAGCACCCACAATAATTGCTTAATTAAACCACATAACGCTGTATTTAAGTTCAAAAATTAAAATTTAGCCACAAAAAAACCAGCCTAGTTGCTGGTTTCTTTGGTCATGCTAATGAGCAATAAGCCGTTGCCGGAGCAAAATTGACTTAGTTGCCTTCTTTAACGAACAAATACCCTTTACTACGAACGGTTTTGATACGTTTTGGATTTTCTGGATCATCACCGATTTTTGGACGAATGCGTGAGATACGAACGTCAATTGAACGATCTTGACCGTCATATTCGATACCACGTAGACGCTCAAAGATATCTTCACGCGAAAGAATTCGACCCGCATTAGAAGCAAGCAACCATAATAAGTCATATTCAGCACTGGTGAAATCAACCAACTCATCACCTAAATTCACAGAACGACCGCCATTGTCGATGACCAGTTCACCAAATTCTAGGCGCTGTGGCACATCTTCTGATGGGGCATTTTCTGAACGACGTAATAACGCACGAATACGTGCTAGCAAGACACGTGGCTGAGCAGGTTTAGCGACATAATCATCAGCACCCATCTCAAGACCCAGTACCTGATCCATATCTTCAGTACGCGCAGTCAGCATCAAAATAGGATTCTGATAATGCGGGCGTACTTCACGACATACCGTCAGTCCATCGCTACCAGGAAGCATGACATCAAGTACGACCAAATCTGGTTGTTCACTGACGATGCGACGAATAGCACGATTACCATCGGTTTCGATAGCGACTTCTAAACCATTTTTGACCAAGTAATCTTGAGTCAACATGGCCAGACGCTCATCATCCTCAACAATCAAAATTCGGGGGGTGTTGTCTTCTTCATTCGTTGTCATTGTTATATCCTCTAATACATCTCATTTAAAAGCAGTAAAAGTAAGAGCGGTAAAATTAATAGCACCATTAAGTGGCACAATTGATGTTGGTATAGCTGTTACAAACTTGGTAGCACAGTATACTATTAAACATACAGCTTCCTATACTATAGCTTATAGTCGTTAACAAAACCTATAAACTACACCCATTAAAACTTTAGTTTACGTCCAAAAATTATGAGCTTTATACAAATAATAGCAAGTGAAATGTTTTTTTACGACCCTTTTCTCACCTGAATTTCTATAAGTAGCCAATCTTAATGTAGCGCACAGCGATAGGATACTTGATTGATACCGATACTTGTATTCCTGTTACGTCTAATATAGCGACATATCACCTTTGCTGCCAGTGACTTTTTCATCTATTATCCCAGTACTGCCTATTATCCTTCGATAAATAATTAGTAAATACATGGTTAGTGGATACATAGTTAGTTAACACTCATATTTAAAAAACTGGCTGTTGAGCTCAAAATTGCATCATAAATCGTATATTTATCCTCGATCAACAAGCATAGAATATTAAATAATAAACATAAAAAAAACAGCCCATGATGGACTGTTTTTTTATATCTGTGGTAAGAGTCAAAAGGAAACTCTAAAATTTTCCACAAAAAATTAAGCGCGGTTTTTGTACTTACGGATAGTCTGTAGCTGTGCCACAGACTCTGCTAATGATGCTAAAGCTGCATTAGTTTGTACAGTATCCGATTGATTAACCAGCATCTGCTCAGCCTTTTTACGTGCTTCGACAATTTTGCTTTCATCAAGGTTATGTGCACGCATCGCTGTATCAGCCAATACGGTAACCATCTTCGGCTGTACTTCTAAAACACCGCCTGATACATAAATCACTTCTTCTTCACCGTTTGGTGTTTGCACTCGCATCGCACCCGGTTTTAACAAAGTAATAAGCGGTGTGTGACCTGGCAATACACCAATCTCGCCTTCGGTACCAGTAGCTATTAACATGCTAATTTCGCCTGAATACAACTCTTCACGAGCACTTACGACGCGACATTGTAACGTTGCCATACTTAACTCCTTACGATCAAAACACAATCAAAACTGCGAGGCGTTACTAACTGGCAAATAGACTTTTTATAGCCTATCTGCCCTTTAGCAAATGCTAACACAACTTACGCTGCAGTAGATTTCATTTTTTCTGCTTTAGCAACAACTTCGTCGATGCCACCAGCCATATAGAACGCTTGCTCTGGTAGGTCATCGTATTCACCAGCGATGATTGCTTTAAAGCTAGCAATGGTATCGCGTAGTGGTACATATTTACCAGGTGCGCCAGTAAAGACTTCAGCAACGTGGAATGGCTGTGACAAGAAGCGCTGAATCTTACGCGAACGATAAACGACTAGTTTATCTTCTTCTGATAACTCATCCATACCCAAGATAGCGATGATGTCTTTTAGCTCACGATAGCGCTGCAAAATCTCTTGCACGCCACGAGCAACGTTATAATGCTCTTCGCCAATGACTAATGGATCTAGCTGACGCGAGGTTGAATCTAGCGGATCAACCGCAGGATAGATACCTTGTGAAGCAATATCACGACTCAATACAACCGTTGCATCCAAATGCGCAAACGTCGTTGCTGGTGATGGATCCGTCAAATCATCGGCAGGAACATATACTGCTTGCACAGAAGTAATAGAACCTGACTGAGTTGAAGTAATACGCTCTTGTAGCATACCCATCTCTTCAGCAAGTGTTGGCTGATAACCAACCGCAGATGGCATACGACCAAGTAGTGCTGATACTTCAGTACCGGCTAGTGTATAACGGTAGATGTTATCAACAAACAGCAATACGTCACGACCTTTGCCAGTGGCAGGATCTTTCGTATCACGGAAGTATTCAGCCATGGTCAAACCAGACAACGCAACACGCAAGCGGTTACCCGGTGGCTCATTCATCTGGCCGTATACCATCGCAACTTTAGATTTGCTAAAGTCTTCAGTGTTTACAACGCCCGCTTCTTGCATTTCGTGATAGAAATCGTTACCTTCACGTGTACGCTCACCAACACCAGCAAATACTGACAAACCTTCATGTTTTAGAGCGATGTTATTGATCAGCTCCATCATGTTAACGGTTTTACCAACACCAGCACCACCAAACAGACCAACTTTACCACCTTTAGCAAACGGGCAAAGTAGATCAATAACTTTAATACCAGTTTCTAACAGCTCAGTGCTGTTTGACTGATCCGCGTAGCTTGGCGCTTCACGGTGGATAGACCATTTTTCATCAGCCTCTACAGGACCTTCTTCATCGATAGGACGACCAAGAACATCCATGATACGGCCAAGCGTACCAATACCAACAGGCACAGCAATAGGCGCACCAGTGTTAGTGACTGTTAAGTTACGCTTTAGGCCTTCAGTTGAACCCATTGCGATAGTACGGACGATGCCATCACCTAGTTGTTGCTGTACTTCTAGGGTGGTTTCGGTACCATCTACTTGCAAGGCATCATAAATCTGAGGAACTTCACTACGGTTGAACTCAACGTCAAGAACCGCGCCAATAATCTGTACAATACGACCGCTACTCATTGCGTTCTCCTTGAACTTCTGTATATAGTGGGTTTCATAAGGGGTTTCAATTATGAAACAGCAGCAGCACCGCCAACGATTTCCGAGATTTCTCGGGTAATCGCCGCTTGACGCAGCTTGTTATAAACCAACTGTAAATCGTTAATTAGGTCACCAGCATTATCTGTCGCCGCTTTCATCGCAACCATACGTGAGGACTGCTCAGAGGCAATGTTTTCCATTACCGCTTGATACACAATCGACTCAATATAGCGGCCAAGCAACTCATCAATCAATGTTTTGATATCAGGCTCGTAGATATAATCCCAGCTCAGTTCTGTTTGAATGCCGCTCTCTTCTTCACCAAACGCACTGTCTGGTAAAGGTACCAACTGATTGACAGTCGGCTTTTGGGTCATCGCATTAACAAACTTATTATAAACCACATAGATGCGGTCTATTTTACCGTTAGTATAATCGTCAAGCATGGCTTGAACCGGTGCGTTTATCTGCTCAAACGTTGGCTTATCACCATAATCGGTTACTGCCGAGGTCACTTTACCACCAAAGTTTTTGAAAAAACTCACACCTTTAGCGCCAATGACTGCAAACTCAGTTTGTACAGATTGATCTTGATACTGCTGGATACTCTTAGATAAAGCTTTGAATAAGTTAATATTCAAACCACCCGCCAGACCGCGATCAGAGGTAATGACAATATAGCCAACCTTATTGACTGGACGCGAGACCATATACGGATGTTTATAGTCTGATGAGGCATGCACCAAATGTGAAATAACCCGGCGCATACTATCAGCATACGGGCGACCCACTTCCATGCGCTCTTGGGCACGGCGCATTTTACTTGCCGCAACCATTTGCATAGCACGAGTAATTTTTTGGGTGCTTTTAATACTGGTGACTTTGGCACGTATCTCTTTTAAGCTTGCCATAATGATTCCAATATAAGAGGGTTAAAAAGCATTGGCGCATGCGACAATTATTTATTATATAACATCGATCTAACAGATTAATGTTATATATTTTGTGCATGACGCGATCTAATACCGTCAATGGTTAGAACAGTGGCGCTACTGTCTTAATAAAAAAATACAAGACAATGCGCCACTTTATTAGCCATCAAAGACAGCCATAACCAATTCGGCTTAACCCGTTAAATTAATAACTGTGATTTTGTTTAAAGGTCTCTAAAGATGACTTCAAACGACCTGCGATATCATCATTATAATTCGCAGTATCATCAATCTCACGCATCAATTCACTTTGCTCATCATGCATATAGCGTAAGTAAGCTTCTTCAAAAGAACCGATTTTTTCGACAGGAACGTCCGCTAAAAAGCCTTCATTCGATGCATAGATAACTGCAGCTTGCTCAGAGATTGACATTGGCTGATACTGCTTCTGCTTCATCAATTCAGTCACACGCTCACCATGATCAAGCTGTTCGCGAGTTGCGTCATCAAGATCTGAGGCAAACTGAGCAAAGGCAGCCAATTCACGATACTGAGCTAGTGCAGTACGGATACCACCAGATAGCTTCTTGATGATCTTAGTCTGAGCTGCCCCGCCCACACGAGATACCGAGATACCAGCGTTAACCGCTGGACGGATACCTGAGTTGAATAGGCTTGATTCTAAGAAAATCTGACCATCGGTGATTGAAATCACGTTAGTCGGTACGAATGCAGATACGTCACCAGCTTGGGTTTCAATAATTGGCAGTGCGGTTAAAGAACCGGTTTTACCAACTACTTCACCATTAGTGAACTTTTCTACGTACGCCGCGTTTACGCGTGATGCACGCTCAAGTAAACGTGAATGTAAATAGAATACATCACCAGGATACGCTTCACGACCCGGCGGACGACGTAGCAATAGTGAAATTTGACGATAAGCAACGGCTTGTTTTGATAAGTCATCAAATACAATCAGTGCGTCTTCACCGCGGTCACGGAAGTATTCGCCCATCGTACAACCTGAATACGGTGCGATATACTGTAGTGCTGCTGGTTCTGACGCTGAAGCGACGACGACAGTCGTATATTCAAGGGCACCAGTTTGCTCAAGCTTGCGTACGACGTTTGCAATGGTAGAACGTTTCTGACCGATTGCGACGTATACACACTTGATACCAGATGATTTCTGCGCGATGATCGCATCGATAGCCATCGCGGTTTTACCCGTCTGACGGTCACCAATGATAAGCTCACGCTGACCACGACCAATTGGAATCATAGTATCAACGGCTTTATAACCCGTCATTACTGGTTGATCTACTGACTGACGATCAATAACGCCTGGGGCGATTTTTTCGACTTTATCAGTCATTTTGGCATCGATAGGACCTTTGCCATCAATAGGATTTCCCAAGGCGTCAACAACACGGCCTAGCAGCTCAGGACCTACTGGTACTTCAAGAATACGACCAGTACAATAGGCTTTTTGACCTTCTTGCAGCTTTAGGTAATCACCAAGTACTACCGCGCCGACAGAATCACGCTCTAAGTTAAGCGCCATTCCATAGATTTCGCCTTCAAACTCAATCATTTCGCCGTACATGGCATCTTCAAGACCATGAATCTGCACGATACCGTCAGATACTTTGACAATCGTGCCTTCATTCTTTGCAGTTGCACCCGCATCAAGGTCTTGAATACGCTGCTTAATCAGGTTACTGATTTCCGCTGGATTCAATTGTTGCATTGCCTTGTTTCCTTTAATTTATGATAACCCGCCCACTGACTTAAATGCTCTTACTTTCACGCAGATTATAGATGACTGCGCTGGTAAATGGCATTAGGCAGTTAGCTGTGTTTTTAACTGTTGTAACTTGCCGCGCATCGAATCATCAATGATTTTGTCACCGACTTTGATGGTAGCGCCTGCCAATAGACTTGGATCGACCGACTCATGAATCACCACACTAGCATTTAACGATGCAGCAAGGCGCGTTTGAAGCATTTCACGCTGAGCGTCAGTCAATGGATAGGCAGAGGTCACGTAAGCATCAAGCTGCTTTAAGCTTATTGCCTTGTGGCGGCGATAATGCTCATAAACTTCAGGAAGCAGCGCCAGACGCTCTTGCTGCGCCAACTGCTTAATAAAATTATTGAGCGCTGGTGACACTTTAGGATAGCTAATACTATTACCATAACGAGAGCCTTTGCTCTCGCCTAGTAGCTGTTTAAAAGCAGAGTCGCTATCACCAGCCACTTGTGAGTCATAAAGATCAACCAAAGCAGCTGACTTATGCTCAGCCGTAACGGCTGGATTTTCTAGCCATGTACGGAACGCTTTGTCATTGACAATTGCACTGGCGACAAACAAGAAATTTTCCCACTCGTTTACGGCCCCGTTTTCGTTGGCATAGTCAAACGCGGCTTTAGCGTAGGGTCGTGCTAAGGTTGATAAGTCAGCCATTATATCCTCACAGTTACAGCTTTGCCGCCAGTTGGTCTAACATACTGGCATGTTTTTGCACATCGACTTTGTCTTGCAAAATCTTTTCTGCACCAAGTACAGCCAGTTCAGCAACTTGGGCACGTAATGATTCACGCGCTTGATTGATTTCTTGGTCGATAGACGCTTGCGCTTGTTGACGAATGCGCTCGCCTTCCACTTGGGCCTGCATTTTTGCATCTTCGACAAGCTGGTTGGCACTCTTGTTCGCTTGCTCGATTAAAGCAGCAGCTTTGGTCTTTGCAAGATCAAGCTCCTGCTGGACGTCTTGCTCAGCGGTTGCCAGATCTGCTTTTGCTTTTTCTGCGGCATTCAGGCCTTCAGCAATTTTACGCTGACGCTCATTGATGGCACCAATAAGTGGTGGCCACACGAATTTCATGCAGAACATCACAAAGATTGCAAAAGCAATGGCTTGACCGATGAGGGTAGAATTGATATTCACGTGATCACCTCTTTGTTAATGAAAAATCAGTTTCATTGATCATATTTGATAGCCAAACTTTGGCTATGGTTAAGATACAAACTTTGACTACCAAACATTTACAACTGAGCTTTCTGATTAACCTGCTAGAGGGTTAGCGAACAACAATAGCATAGCAATACCAACACCGATCATCGGAATAGCATCAAGAAGACCTGCTACGATGAACATACGAGTTTGCAGCTGTGAACCAAGTTCTGGCTGACGCGCAACGCCTTCTAGGAATTTACCACCTAGAATAGCAAAACCAATACCTGTACCTAGTGCACCTAAACCGATAAGTAGTGCTACTGCGATAACTGTGTAACCACCTAATACTGGATCCATGGATGTATCCTCATTTACCTATTGAATGTCTAATTAATGTTCAGTTGATGATGCAAGTGACATATAAACTATCGTCAGCATCATAAATACGAACGCTTGAAGTGTAATAATTAAGATGTGGAAAATAGCCCACGGTACTGATAACGCCCATTGAATCCAAAATGGCATTAGAGCAATCAGTATGAAAATCAACTCACCAGCATACATGTTACCGAATAGACGCAGACCTAAAGAGATAGGTTTCGCTATCAAAGTAACAAACTCTAAGATAAAGTTGATGGGTATTAAAATAATTTGTACGATAGGGTTTTTGGCACTAAACGGATGCAGTGTTAGCTCGCCAACAAAGCCGCCCAAACCTTTTTCTTTGATACTATAGAACAGAATCAGTATAAAGACAGAAAAAGACATGCCAAGCGTAATATTAGGATCCGTCGTTGGAACGATCTTAAAGAACACATGATGTGGATCATGTCCCATCATTGCGCCGATTTGGCCAGCAATCATAGGAATAAAGTCGACGGGTAGTAAATCCATCAAGTTCATTAAGAATATCCATACAAAGATAGTCAACGCCAAAGGCGCAATCAGCTTTGAGGTACCACTATACGAATCACGAACGTTGTTATCAACGAACTCAACGATCATCTCAACCGCGGCCTGAGTTTTACCCGGCACGCCTGAAGTGACTTTTCTAGCGACCATCCAGAAGATGGCGCAGAAAACAATGCCTAGACCAATTGACCAAAGCATAGAATCAAGGTGGATGGCTTTAAAGCCCATTGCACTAGCTTCTTCAGCAGTATAGGCAACTTTCCAGCCTTCGCCCGGCAGATAGCCGTACGTCCAGTTCGTTAAGTGGTGAGAGATATAGTCTGTTGTTGTTTGCTCGCCTGCCATAATGTCAGCTTCTTATTAATCAACGATTTAATCAACTACCAAAAATATGGTTGTCATCTGATGAGATTGTAGTATGTCTATCTGCCTTGCAACAAAGCAGGCAAATGAACCATGCTAAAGCGCTCATGTAATCAATAACATCCAACCCATAGTTCTATTACTAGTGCGCAATTTGATAACTTAAGATAAATTTTAGCTATCAAAAAAGGGCTTATGATGATTCAGTAATAGCCCTTGTATATGTACGCGAAATTATTATATCTGTGTTTACTTACTGCCGCTTTTCCACGATCGACGCTTAATACAGCGTTCATAAGCAAAATATTTAGCTGCCTATATTAATGCAGCGTTGTATTCGTGTAAAGTCAATTATGACTTTTTTATGCACTGTATGAATAAGTTAGCTACTATTAACGTTTACTAACATAGCTTTGCGTGATTAATTAAATTGTAAGAATTTAATTAGAGGCAATACTGATAGCTAATAATTGGCTATCGACTCCATTATCACACGCTATACTCATTTAAACGCTCATATCACAGTCTTTATGATCATTGGCGCTGTCTTTAGACAGTTTTGTATGTTTTGACTTTCTTATAAAATCAGTCATAGAGAAGCTGGACGGCAGGGTGACTTGCCTAGCACTATTAAGTACTCAACTATTAATATAGTTATCGTCTATTAATGCTAGCGTATATGCCACAACATCCAACTGTGACTAATTTGCATTACCATAAAACCGATAAACAGCGCAGGCGCAGATAGGGGTTGTACGGTAATAAAAATTAGTGCGAAACCAAACACAGTCAATAGCCATTTGGCCATTTGACCTCGATATAGCTGGCTAACAATATGTTGGCGCGCGCGATATCCAGTGTACCAAAAGATAAAAAAAGCAAATACAGCTTGGGTTGCAAAACTGAGTAGCGCACCAATAGCGGCGCTTTTTGCGACAGTAAGCTCACTATGTAGCCAACTGGTATCTAAAGCCCAAGCAATAATAATAAGGATAAATAATATCCACGCTTGGCGTTTGATATAGATGCCAATTTTATCTTTTTGTGTGCGTTTGGCAGGCTTGGTCATCGGTAATGCAATCCTATAGCCTTACAGCATTGGGATAAGGTGGCAATATAACATTGTCGCGACACTTTTATCCGTGAACGGCTCACTCTACAGGTGTTACCTTTTAACCAAAATAAAACGCCACTTATTATAAGGGGCATACCACCGTTAAGCAAGAAAAATATACCTTTTATCAGTGACCTAGCTGAATCACTCATAGACATCATAGTTACTGACCAATGGATAACACCCAAAGTATGACTACATAATGGCTTCTCAAGCGTTGCAAGCCACTATGGTTAATCAGTTATCCTACGATATACATTGATAGATTTGCTGTGCCATCGTCTGCCAACCACTCACAAAGTCTTTACTATTGCTCATATCTTCAGGTTGCACAGTGGTTTTTACAGGCTGTAACTTAGCGAGTAAACCTTTGGCTGGTTGACTTGGGCTAACCAGACACATTTGCTTGGCTGGACGCTTCTCATTTAGCCAGCGTATTTGGCTTGCTCGTGGTGCTAGATGGTGATCAGTGCTTAAACTGCCAACAAGCTTTAGGTTTGTGCTGGATTCGATGTATTGATAAGCATCATGATAGGCCCAATAAGGCTCGGTTTGCTGCTTGCCTTTAGCTTGTTTTACGAAAGATGCCACTCCCCTATCCATTCGCTGAGCAAATTTTTGTGCATTGGCGTGATAAAGTGCTTTATATTGCGGATTGGCATGGCTATGAATCACGGCAAGGGCACGAGTCATGGCTTTGGCATTTTCAGAATCTAACCATATATGTGGATCCAAGGTGCCAGCAACAGGCTTGCCTTTGACGTCACGTAGCGGATGACGATTAAAGGCATCGAATTCAAATAAGGCAATCGCATTGGGTGCGGTATTAAGGCTTGCCGCCAAGTTATTTTCTAATGGCTCACCAAACCACACGACAAATTTACTGTCCTGAATGGCTTTAATATCGCCTGGGCTGATACTGCCATGATGACCTACCTCCCCTGCCTGCAATAACTGCTTGGCGGGCGGTGAACCTTCAGTCACTGCTTGACTCAATAAAAACAGTGGATAATTACTCACGCTGACTGTTGCCGCTTGTGCACTCACAGTAAAGACGCCTAATGCAACTATGCCCGTAATGAGCCATCGCTGTAGTATAATGATTGAGCTTAAAAAATATTTGAAAACTGAGTTCATAATAGATTCTTTAATGTATGAAAGATAAAATATAAGTGGAAACATTTAGACGTTATTGCCGTTGTATCTGAGTGATCATCAAGGTATCAATAAATAAGCCAAGATCATTTATCTGCTCTTATTTTTAGTATGTTATACTATAACATTATAAATTACTATAATAACAGTGCCATTTTTTTTCGTAGGAGCTTGCACCATGTCCACCAGTTTATCAGTCTGCGAACATTTACATGATGTGCAGGACTTTACGCCGCATGACGTGACCGAGCGCCTAATGGCAGCAAAAGAACAATGTCGCCTGAATGGTGCACGCTTTACCCCATTGCGCCAGCAAATATATCAATTGGTATTGGCAGCCAATAAACCTATCGGTGCATATGATTTGATCACGCAATTGCAGCAAATGCGCTTATCAGAGCCTAATAACAATGATGACAGCAGCGAAGCGCTTAGCTCGCAACAGCACCCAATGAAAGCAGCATCTAAAGAAATTAGCTCTAAAAAACAAGCGCCAAAAAATGTCGCGCCACCCACTGTCTATCGCAGTCTGGAGTTTTTATTGAGTGAAGGCTTGATACATCAATTGACCTCTATCAATGCTTATGTGCCCTGCTGTCACCCACGCGCCCAGCATACCGCAGCATTTTTAATCTGTGGTCAATGTCAGCGTGTACAAGAATGTAGCAGTGTGCCCGTACAGGAAATGATGAGTTTTGCTGAGCAAGACGTTGGCTTTATTGTGGAACGCAGTGTGATTGAGCTGAGTGGTCGTTGCCAAGCGTGCCAGTAACACACCCTAACCACTGAAGCGTAAGTCTTTGTCATCCGTTTTTTATTTGTATTACTTATTCACTTATTGGTTGTCATACTATGAGCCTGTCTACCTCACCGTCTAATCAACCGAACTTTTCCGCTGTTGATGGCAACACCATTAACACTGCGAGTAAACTGCTGAGCCTAAGCGATGTCAGCTACGACATTGGGCATCAACGCTTACTCTCACATATTGATATTGACATTGCGGTTAATGAAACAGTCAGTCTTATTGGACCTAATGGCGCTGGTAAGTCAACGTTGGTCAAACTTATTTTGGGATTGATTGAGCCAACTAAAGGGCACATTAACTCTCATCAAAAGTTACAGCTTGGCTATGTACCGCAGCGCTTTGCTGTACCGCCGATATTGCCATTACGAGTCTGCGATTTATTGGCACAAGCGGATAAAAGGCGCTTAACGTCTGAGCAGCGTCAATTTATCTTTGATAACTTGTCATTGACGCACTTATTATCGCGACAAATGCTGCACCTGTCGGGTGGTGAGACACAAAGGGTCTTGCTCGCGCGAGCATTGTTAGACAAACCCAACTTATTGATTTTAGATGAGCCGATGCAAGGACTGGACCCTGATACTGAGGTTTGGCTCTATCAATTTATTGATGAGCTGCCGGAGTTTTTGCGTTGTGCCATGCTGGTGGTATCGCATGATCTGCATTGGGTCATGAAAGGCAGTCGACGCGTGATTTGTCTTAATAAGCATATTTGCTGTGAGGGACAACCAAGCGAGCTTGCCATTAGTAGTGAGTTTCAAAAGCTATTTGGGCATCATTATGAGCAGCCTTATGTGCATCAACCGCATGCCTGTGAGCATCACGCCCCAAGCGAACTATAATCATTAAGGCGCGTTGAACATTCACAAATATGAAATATATCGAAGCTTGATACATCAAACACATATCGAGCGTTGAGCTTTATAAAAACTTTTACGGATATTTATTATGACTGCTTGGTTAGCCATCATTGCCCCTGCTTGGATCGCTGGCAGTATTTTAGCGCTACTATCAGCGCCTTTAGGGTGCTTAGTCTTGTGGCGACGCATGGCCTTTTTTGCTGATGCTTTAGCACATGGTACCTTGCTTGGCGTGGCTTTAGCAGTATGGTGGCAATTACCTATGGGCATTGGCATTGCCTTGGTCAGCGTCATGGTGGTGCTAGGGCTAGTATTAATCGATGATGAGCGCCTGCCTGTCGATGCGGTTTTGGCGGTCGTGGCGGTGTCATTATTATGCTTAGGTTTATTGGCTTTGACCCAGTTGACTGACCAACAAGCAAACGTACTGGGGTTTTTGTTTGGTAATTTGCTAGAGCTTGATTGGGCAGACTTACCCTTACTTGCTGGTAGTGTGCTGGTAGGGCTCGGTCTACTTATGTATATATGGCCTGCACAAATTAAGCTTGCCACTCATGAAGCACTGGCGCGTATTCAAGGTGTTAATCCGACACGCCAGCGGCTGTTCTTTATGGGCGTATTGGCGGGATTTTGTGCGATTGCCCTGCAAGCGGTTGGTAGTTTACTAATCAGCGGTTTATTGGTATTACCAGCATTGACGGCACGTTTATGGTCATCATCGCCAAAACAAATGGTCGTTATATCGCTACTGATCGCACAGCTTGGCGTGACGCTAGGCGTTTGGGGAAGCATCTGGCTAGATATTCAGACAGGACTTGCTATCGTATTAATATTAGCCATTTTATTTTTTATCGCGCTGATTTTCTCAAAGCTCAGCACTGCAAAAATTTGGTCAGCGCGCCGCTAGACACATTATAGTACACATAAAGTCGCTGGTTTTTTATCCTCTTATCCAACTTTATTTCATCAATATGATAGAGCTTTCATTGACTTTATGTTATAAACTTGCCCTAATATCATCGACATACTAGCGGCGTCAAGCCAAAAAACATATTGGTCAGACCAAAATTCATTAGTCTACTCGATGCAGGACATCCATTTATCTATCATTCGTTTTAACAGCATCACTTGTTTCGATTCGATGAGGGACTGACCCAATGCTAAGCTATCCTGTTAATAACATTAGCACACCAGATGAACAGGTAAACATACTACAAATCACAGATTTGCATTTATCAACGCCCGTTTCTTCTAGTGTTGATAGCGATACTAACAATAGCGAAGCCACTGTCTGTCAGCAGTGCTTTGAGACAGTACTACAGCAAGCATTGAGTAGCGACATTCGCTGCGATTTGATTATCGTGACTGGCGACTTAGTCAATGAAGTAAAACCCGCTATTTACGATCATATTTTTGAGGTATTGCAAGCGACCCATATTCCTTTTGCTTGCATCGCAGGCAATCATGATGTGACGGATGAGATAGGCAGTGACTTGCCGTTCTTTGAGCGCGAACTGATTGCTCAACCTGCCGACCCGCGCTTGCTAAGCCGGCATGTCATTGAGACTGATCGTTGGCAGCTGCTGTTATTAGACTCATCCATCACGGGTAAAGTCGAGGGCGAGATAACGCCTACCGATATTGACTGGGTATGCGAGAGACTCGATGCTTGTGATAAGCCTGCGCTGATTGCTCTACATCATCATGTCATTCCCGTAGACTCTGACTGGATTGACACGCATATGGCAGAGAATAGTGAGGCCTTTTGGCAGCATCTGTTAGGATTTGACCATCTCAAGGTCATTATCAGTGGTCATACGCACCAAGAGCAGGTTCGCCATCGTCAAGGAGTCACGGTCTATAGTACGCCATCTACTTGCTACCAGTTCAAGCCTTATGAGAATGATTTTTCCTATGATAAAAGCGTCCCGCCCGGTTACCGTTGGTTGCAATTAGCCAACAATGGAAAGGTTGCAAGCTGGGTAGAAAGACTGGATACTTGACGCCCAGATTTATTGGCACCAATACTGATATGAGCCCTTATACCTCAAGCTATTGACTGATATTTCTGAGTTCAGAATACAATGACTGGCATGGTAAAAGCGACATGATGATGAAAAATGACTTCATTATTGTCAGAAACAATGATACAACGTATAAAACGAAATGAGGACTGCCTAGTATCTGGTATTAGGTAGAATTATAATAGCTAGGATGGCTAAATCGATCACAGCTAAGTCTTCACAGTCAGTGATTTGTCGCATTATTAAGACAACGCTATTTAAATAAAAATATGCATAACCATATACCTGACCATTGATAGATTGCTTTGAGCATATCAGATAACTGTACTATTAGATCCGCTGTGTTACTTGTGTTACCAAGTGGTAAAACGTTTTATAAAGGGACAAATTATAGCGTTTATGACATTGATAGCGTCTTGTCTTTTGATACGTCGTTTTATTGAATTAATTTGAAAAAAGTAGGATACCCATATGAGCACCCTGACCACGAATCCAAGTGAAGCTAAGTTTACTCCTTATGTGCCTGCCAAAGACGAAGAGTACATGTCTGATGCGCAGTTAGAGCACTTTAAGGCTATATTATTGGATTGGAAGAGCCAACTGATTGGCGAAGCGGATCGCACCAAGACTTATATCCAAGACGAGTCCAGTGCTATGCCAGATATTAATGATCGCGCCACCCAAGAAGAAGAGTTTGCCCTCGCATTGCGTACGCGTGACCGTGAACGTAAGCTCATTCGCAAAATTGATAAATCTATGTCAGAAATTGAAAATGATGATTATGGATTTTGTGAAACTTGTGGCGTAGAGATTGGTTTGCGTCGTCTCGAAGCACGCCCAACAGCTACCCAATGTATCGATTGTAAAACACTGTCTGAGATTAAAGAACGCCAAAATCAAGGCGCTTAAACGAGTTACAACTCATCTCAATAGTAGAATGCAAGCATAAGCGACCAAAATATGGTCGCTTATTGCGTTTTAGCTGGCTGGTTTTTAGTCAATGAATCATGGCTGATACAGAGCTTTAAGCTTGCTTATATTGATTTGCTAACAAAACAGACTCATTTCACAAATATCTTTTTACGGATATACTTATTATTCTATCTTCTACCTTTTTTACCGATAATTTCCTACTTTGAAAACTAACCTTATTCCTATGCCCACTCCAATCATACCAGTACAGCCAATTGGTCGTTTTGCTCCCTCACCGACTGGTGAACTGCATCTTGGCTCATTGACGACCGCGCTTGCCAGCTTTTGCCATATAAAATCCATTGGTGGTAAATGGCTACTGCGTATTGAAGACACTGATACCGAACGCTGTGATCAGCAATTTACTGAGCAAATCTTGATTGATTTGGAAGCGCTTGGATTGTACTGGGACGGTGATATCATTTATCAATCTGAGCGTATTGATATTTATAATGATTATCTACACTCAGCCCTGCATCCGCTCACTTATGGTTGTCAGTGCTCGCGTAAAGATTTAGAGCAATACTGGGCGCAAGAAGAGCTGAGCCCAGCTTATGATGCTAAGCCATTGCAACCAAACAGGAAGCGCTATCCACGCTGCTGCGTCAGCGCTGACCTTGATAGAGAGCAACATAAGCTACGCATACAGCTACCGAATTATAAGATTGGTTTTAACGACGGTATTCAAGGATTGCAGTGGGATAATCCTCAGCAGACATTGGGTGATATGGTGGTGCGTCGCCAAGATGGTATGATCAATTATATTTTGGCTGCCAGCCTTGATGATGGACTGCAACAGGTGACACATATTATGCGCGGTCTAGATATCCTAACCATGACGACAGCGCAAATCAGCATCATGGATGCCGCACGCTTGCCTGCCATCAATCACTGGTATCACTTGCCACTGATATGTCATGCTGATGGACAAAAACTCTCCAAGCAAAACCTAGCACAACCAATTGATACACGAGATCCAAGTAAACTTATCGCCGATGCTTTACAACTATTACAGCAACCAGCCGTTGATAGAGACACACCTACTCGTATGTTAAAGCAAGCCATTGCTCAATGGGACAGTACGCCGCTACAAGGCAAGCAACAGTTAAATATGCACAGTGGATAAAAGCCAGCTAGCAAAAAGCGCCACTATTTAGCGACGCTTCTTTGGATAATGCCAGTCATGATGCATCGAGCCTATCACTAATGCTCAACCTATCAATAATAACGGCATTGGCTTTTTTCGATTTCAGGGCTTTCTTTATAAATTTTTAGCAATAACGCAACCATCACCAAACTAATCAACATCGAAGAGCCGCCATAACTGAAGAATGGCATGGTCAATCCTTTGGTTGGAATCGCGCCCATATTCATCGCCGCATTGATAATTGTCTGCGCTATGAACACCACACCGATACCAAAGGCGGTATAACTCATACGCATCTGCCGACGCTTGAGCGCGTTATAACTGATACGCATCGCGCTACCGATAATCAGCGCTTCGAGCACCAGTACCATAGTAACCCCAACAAAGCCTAACTCTTCCCCTGTAATGGCTAGTAGAAAATCAGTATGTGCCTCAGGCAAATGCGACAGTTTTTGTACGCTCTCACCATAACCAACGCCTGTAAATTGTCCACGACCAAAGGCAATCAAACTGCGTGCCAGCTGATAATCCGTGTCTTGCACATCATCAAACGGATCCATAAATGACATCACACGTACCAATCGGTACTGCGCTGTCGTCACCATCAATACCGCACCACCGATGGCAGCCGCGCCCAGTGCTAAAAAGTGCTTGTAAGGCGCACCAGCGATATAAAAAATCGCAAAGATGGTACCTAAAATAACGACAAAAGAACCAAAATCAGGCTGTGACAATAGCAGCATGGTGATGAGTGCCACCACCAACATAATCCGTAAAAAACCGTCTAAGCCGTTACGAACTTCAAAAGAGCGACGCACCACAAAATCAGAGACAAAGACAATCATCACCAACTTGGCCAACTCTGCCACCTGAAAATTAAATACCCCTAGGTTCAGCCAACGCTTGGAGCCGTTAATAGGCGTACTGAATAGGGTTGCCACTAGCAGCATGCCAGTGATACCCAATAGGATAAATTGGGTTTCAGTCTTATATAGTGTTCGCAAAGACACGCTGTAATAAGAAACCGTAGCGACCGTCAAACCGATCATCATATACAGCAGCTGGTTTTTGAAAAAGTGCAGCTCTGTCATGCCGCGACTGAGGGCAAAAGGAATAGAAGCGGAAGCCACCATCAATAAACTGAGCACCAACATACAGCCAACACTCGATAGGAGAATGGCGCGTGCTGACGGCATAGAAAGAATACCATCTGAGCCAGATGCTTGCTTCGGTTGGGACGAGGAACGAAAAAGAGAAGAGAGCGCCATAATTTTATATACACTAACGAACGAAAAAACACGGCGTCTATTAAACGCCACCGTTTAAAAAATAGAAAATAGACAGTACCAGACAGATTACTAAGCAAATAAGCTGACCATTCATGTTGCTGACTGGCTATGATTGACAGTAGCAGCAATCTATAAGCAAAACAATCATTTATACAGAAAATGCGCGCGCATCATAAAAGTCAATTCAGGGCAACCCTATTGCATTGCCCTTATTCTTTATTAAATACATGAGCTCTTTATTAAATGCTGATATTCGCTAAGCACTTATCATGCAAATGCTTAAATCACCAAACCTTTTATTCCGCAGTCATCATATCTGACGACTCAGTTGCTAATTGACCAACCAACTGACTGAAATGCTCACCGCGAGCTGCGTAGCCACTATATTGATCAAAGCTGGCACAAGCAGGTGACAATAGCACCGCTTGCACTTGCGATAGGCTGCTTGTCGTGACTTGTTGAATGGTTGTAAAGGCATTTTCTAAAGTTTGGCATTGATGTAACGCCACATCGGCGCTTATCTTAGCCGCGCGCAGATGCTGTTCAATCAGCGGCGCATCTTCACCAATAAACAGTACTTGGCTAACATACTGATTGATAAACGGCGTCAATTCACCAAACTGTTGACCCTTACCTTGTCCACCCAAAATCAATAGTAGTTTACCATCCTTTGGTGCATAGACTGCGCCCAGCCCTTCGATAGCTGCCATCGTTGAGCCGATATTGGTGCCTTTTGAATCATTAAAATAATCAATGTCTGCAGCATTTGCCACATACTGGCAACGATGCTCAAGTCCAGTAAACTGCTGTAAGGTATTTAACATACTGCCCAATGGCAAACCAGCAAGTTCGCCTAATGCCAAGGCTGCCTGTGCATTGAGCAGATTATGACGACCTTTAATCAACAGTTTATCTGCCGACAGTAGTTTTTCTGTACCGTGGGCAAGATAAATCTGGCCTTCAGGAGTAGTAATAAGACCATATTGACCTTTATCAGGAGCATGTATACCGGTACTCACTCTGGGCAAATTATCAGCCACGAGCGGGCGCGTCAATGCGTCTTCGCGATTGATAACCACGGACTTAGCACCCTGAAAGATACGATGTTTGGCTTGATGGTAGCCCAGCATATCGCCATGGCGATCTAGATGGTCAGGTGACATATTTAGAACCGTCGCCACTTGCGCACCCAAATTGGTCACCGTCTCTAACTGAAAGCTCGACAGCTCAAGCACTGCCAGCTCCATATCAGGATTATCAAGCAAGGTCAGCGCTGGCACGCCAATATTACCGCCGACACCAACATTGACACTAGCATCCGCGGCCATTTGCCCGACCAAGGTGGTCACGGTGCTCTTGGCATTAGAGCCAGTAATCGCCACTATCGGTACGGTACAAGCCTCACAAAATAGCTGAATGTCACTAACCACTGGAATATTCGCTTGGCGAGCAGCGGCGACGGCTTCGGTAGCAAGAGAGATACCGGGGCTTATAACAATACGTGCCGCTTGCTGCAAGAGCTCGGCGTCAATCGCACCAAATTGGCGAATACTAATCTCAGCGGGTAGTTGATCTGCTAAGCTAGGTGTTACCTGAGTATCAGTAACAGCAACCTGATAGCCTTGATTGGCCAAATAGCGCGCAACTGATAACCCAGATTGTCCCAAACCGACCACGACTTGTAGACCACTGCCTTTGTGAAGTAAGGCGTCTGTTGCAGCGTTGGTGGTCATATTTATTCCTTCTGTTGGACGAGCAAAATGGCATCAAACAAACCTAGTATATAAAGAAGCAAAATGATGCCGTCAAGATGAGACGCATCATAACGGTATCGTTCAGATTTCGGTACTGGTTTTTTATGACGATGTGCTATTATGCGCCTGTTTTTATATTAAGTGGCTAATGCTATAATAGTTGCCTTAATCTGTAAGTGACTGGGTATTTACCCAAGCATTTTAGTTTAGCATGTTGTCACAGTTAGCACGCTATTGTCACTTCTGTTTGGCAAAGTTACTACTATAGACGGGTCATGTCGAGCGGCTATTTTTATTTGATAAATTATTTATTACCCTCTACCGCAGCATATCATTGCTGACGCTATTCGTTACTGTAGGTGCTCTTATAAACGCCCTGCTTTAAGCACCTTATTTTAACTATTTTTTTAGGTAATCTCACTGAATTTATCATCATATCAATTATTGGTGAGCGTATTAGCGATACCAGTAAGTAAATCAATAGACCTACTTATTACTGATCTTTAATAACTCAATACCGCAATATGACACAGCACATGTTGCCGTAAAAGAAAGATGAATAGCTACTTTTATAGCGATGCGATCATTTTATGAATGAGTAATGATTACTTTTTTTGCCTCTAACCCTATGCAGTTTACTTATGACATCTTTTATTGATAACTTACGTGACGAGTGGTTTTCCAATGTTCGCGGCGACGTTTTATCCGGTTTGGTTGTTGCCTTAGCGCTGATTCCTGAAGCCATTGCCTTTTCTATTATCGCGGGTGTTGATCCAAAAGTCGGCTTGTATGCCTCATTTTGTATCGCGGTCGTGATCAGTTTCGTCGGTGGTCGTCCAGGCATGATTTCGGCAGCAACTGGGGCAATGGCACTGGTGATGGTTGACTTAGTCGCCGAGCATGGTTTGCAGTATTTGCTAGCTGCCACCTTATTGTGCGGTGGGATTCAGATTGTAATGGGTATTTTAAAGCTTGGTAACTTGATGCGCTTTGTGTCGCGCTCGGTAGTCATTGGCTTCGTCAATGCGCTCGCGATATTGATATTTGCCGCTCAGCTACCAGAGTTGAATCCCATGACCGAACGCGTTGGCATGACGGTTTATATCATGACAGCGGCGGGTTTAGCGATTATCTACTTGTTTCCGCTGATTCCTAAAATCGGTCGCGTGATTCCGTCACCGCTGATCTGTATCGTTGGTTTGACCGCTGTCGCCATGTATATGAATCTTGATATTCGTAATGTCGGCAGTATGGGCGATTTGCCTGATTCATTACCGATGTTCTTATTACCTGACATTCCCTTGAACCTAAATACTTTACTGATCATCGCGCCTTACTCTATCGCACTTGCCATCGTTGGTTTATTAGAATCGATGATGACAGCGACTATCGTCGATGATTTGACAGATACGCCAAGCGATAAAAACCGCGAGTGTCGTGGTCAAGGGATTGCCAACGTCGTATCAGGTTTCTTCGGTGGTATGGCAGGCTGTGCCATGATTGGTCAATCTATGATCAACGTCAAATCTGGCGGACGTACGCGTCTGTCCACTTTGATGGCAGGTATCGTACTGCTCATTATGGTAGTGTTCTTAAGTGAATGGGTCAGTCAAATTCCAATGGCGGCACTGGTCGCTGTGATGATTATGGTCTCTATTGGTACTTTTAACTGGCAGTCTATTCGCGAATTTAAAACGCATCCGATGTCATTTAACATTGTCATGCTAGCGACTGTTTTGACCACAGTATTTACGCACAACCTAGCTTATGGCGTGGGCGTGGGCGTGCTGCTATCGGCGCTGGCGTTTGCCAATAAAATTGGTCAATTCTTAACGGTATTTAGTGAGTATGATGAGAGTACTAATACCCGTTATTATTATGTGCAAGGACAAGTATTCTTTGCTTCTACGACTCAGTTCTTAAACAGCTTCGATACCAAAGAAGCTTTGGACAGTATTCAAATTGATGTCAGCCAAGCGCATTTTTGGGATGTCAGTGCCGTAGACACCTTGGACAAACTGGTCATGCGCTTGCAACGTGAGGGCATTGATGTCAAAGTGGTGGGACTCAATAATGCGAGCCGAACACTGATTGATCGCTTCTCTATCCACGATCGCCGAGATATTGGCTTATTGGATTAAACAAAGCCACGTCTATTTATTGAGCTAATATTGATTAACCGCTCATAAATAAACAGTTGAATAAACAGCTGCATTGGTGCAAAGGGTTGGGCATAAGCATTATCGCCCCACCCTTGAGCTAAGCAGCTGTCTTTTTATTCTGTCTTTTTAATATTGGAATAATGTGGTGGTCTTATGAGTAATTTGAAACCAGATAGTGTGATTGCCTGCTTGGACTGCCCAGACCACGTGCAAGCAGTGTTAGAAGCCAGCATGTGGGCCGCGACTCGTCTACAAGCACCTGTTGGACTGTTGCATTCTGTACCGAGCTTACAACAAAAAGCGGCTGTGAATTATTCAGGCTGCCTAAATATCGATGATGAAAACATGCTGCTTGAGCAATTCACCACCAAGGAGCACTTGAGTAATTGTGAGCTAAAAGCCCAAGGCAAGCTTTTGCTTCATCAAGCTACCACCTATTGCGAACAGCAGCGACAAAAACTAAAAACATATACCCTGCATCGCCATGAACACCTCAATGAAAGTATCGATTACGTCGATGACAAAGCACAATTGATCGTTATAGGTCACAATGTCACCTGCAAATCGACATTGAGCCAGTTAATTAGAGTCAGTCACTGCCCCATTTTGGTGACTCATGCACCATTTTTGCACCCTACGACCGCTTTATTTGCTTTTGACAACAGTCCTACTTCACATAAATTGCTCAATTGGCTCTGCAAAACCTCACTGGTGCGCGCATTAACCGTTCATATCGTGATGGTCGGTAAAGAAAATTCTGAAAATTGCGATGCGCTACGCGAAGCTTATGCGCGGCTCAAACAAGCAGGCATCAAGTCTAAAAAAGCCTTGCTGGACTGCCGCGATGTCACTTCGGCTTTGAATTATTATCAAAATGAAAATAATATCGGTATGCTAATGACCGGTGCCTTTGGCCAATCTCGTCTGCGTGAACTTCTAAAAGGTAGCGACACAAAAAAGCTGCTCGGTAGCACCAAAACCCCCTACCTACTCTTCCCAAAGGTATAGGCTTTAGCCGATCTACACAGCCACTCCTCTCTCTTTGAGCGCAGAGCCTATACATCCATGTTAAGCTCTGCCGCTTACCGTATTACACAATTTTCCCTACTTTCTCCTCAAGTGATTCGTTTCATATACCAAACTAGGTTAGCAAATCATCACAGGAAATAGATGGATGGTCTCCCCAAGCACCTAAAAAGTTGGTTATAATAAAGTTTTCGTCAGTTCAACGCTAAAGGTTAATTCGCATTCTCTATGCTCATAACGGTGGTTTATACCATTGCAGCATAACCAGTATTTTTTGCCATAACTATGGCTGTTTTTGAACAAACAAATCCAATCTTACCTATCCCCCTTGAGTAAATTGGCACAGTTCTTGAATGACTAATAGTAAGCATGGCAGCGATACAATGCACCACAATGCTTCTATCAACCTGCGGCATCACACAAATAAGGAATATTTTATGAAGCTAATCACTGCGATCTTAAAACCGTTTAAGCTCGATGATGTACGTGAAGCGCTTTCTGACATCGGTGTTAAAGGTGTCACTGTTACTGAAGTCAAAGGTTTCGGTCGCCAAAAAGGTCACACAGAACTCTATCGCGGCGCAGAATACGTGGTGGACTTCTTACCTAAAGTAAAAGTCGAAGTGGCTGTTATTGATGAGATGGTCGAACCTGCTATCGAAGCCATCACTCGCATCGCTAGCACGGGCAAGATTGGTGATGGAAAAATCTTCGTCACTGCACTCGAGCAAGTCATTCGTATTCGTACGGGCGAGACAGGCCCTGACGCTATCTAACGCTCAAGGCCATATAGACACAGATTTATAGATCATACCGATAGCTGTATTGCATCAATTCAAGGGGGAATTAACATGCAAAATCAAATCTTCGAGCTCCAGTACGCACTTGACACGTTTTACTTTTTAATGTGCGGGGCGCTCGTCATGTGGATGGCAGCAGGCTTCACTATGTTAGAAGCTGGACTTGTCCGCTCAAAAAACACCGTTGAGATTTTAACCAAAAATATCGCACTTTTTGCCACCGCTTGTACCATGTACATGATATGCGGCTATGCCATTATGTATGGTGGCAACCTATTCTTGAGCGGTATCGCGGGTAATGAAACGCTGGTAGCAGATGCCCTAGCAGCCTCCGCTGAAAACGGCTTTGATGGTGATTCTGTTTACTCCGCTGCGTCTGATTTTTTCTTCCAAGTGGTGTTTGTTGCAACCTGTATGTCGATCGTTTCAGGAGCGGTGGCTGAGCGCATGAAGCTGTGGTCGTTCTTATTATTTGCTGTGGTGATGACTGGTGTCATTTATCCATTAGAGGGTAGCTGGACGTGGGGTGGCAATGATGTATTTGGTATGTTCAATTTAGGCGACATGGGTTTTTCTGATTTTGCAGGTTCTGGTATCGTCCATATGGCGGGTGCTGCGGCTGCATTAGCAGGGGTATTATTATTAGGTGCACGTAAAGGCAAGTATGGCCCTAATGGTGAAATACGCGCCATTCCAGGTGCTAACTTACCACTGGCAGCGCTTGGAACACTTATTCTCTGGATGGGTTGGTTCGGTTTCAATGGCGGCTCGGTGCTAAAACTGGGTGATATTGCCAGCGCCAACTCGGTTGCTATGGTCTTTTTGAATACCAATGCAGCAGCGGCCGGCGGTGCAATTGGTGCTTTAATAATAGCACGCATCATCTTTGGCAAAGCTGACTTAACCATGCTCTTAAATGGTGCACTCGCAGGATTAGTCGCTATCACGGCAGAACCCTCAACCCCATCTGCATTACAAGCAACACTGTTTGGTTTGATCGCTGGCGTTATCGTTGTGCTATCTATCTTAGCATTGGATAAAATAAAAATAGATGATCCAGTGGGTGCTATCTCAGTTCATGGTGTAGTCGGTCTGTTCGGTCTGCTTATCGTACCAATTACCAACCCAGCAGCATCGTTCGTAGGTCAGATTGCTGGTGCAGCCACTATCTTTACTTGGGTATTCATCGCCAGCTTAATCACTTGGGCGGTTATCAAATTAGTGATTGGTCTGCGTATATCTGAAGAAGATGAGTATGAAGGTGCGGATATAGCAGAGTGTGGTATGGAAGCATATCCTGAGTTTGTGAGATAAGCTCTGAAGCCAATATTAAAATATATGTACTAAAAATCCCGCATTACCAAAAGGTATTGCGGGATTTTTATTTATCAATATTAGGTCTAATACTAAAAATAAACGATAGGTTTATTTCTTTTTCCACGTTTGACTGCGTGAGAATGGACCGATATAACCTTTTAGATTTAAGGTGTTGCCACTCAAGTTTGCGGTCATACGATAGTCTTTGCCCTTTTCAGGATCAGTAATCGTACCACCACTATATTTGCCACCACCATCAGACTTTAAACCTTTAATAATGGTCGTACCAACGTGCTTTTTGCCTTTGGCTGAGTTGGTAGCGATAAGCGTACCTGTTAGTACACCGTTTGACTCAGTAATCTTTACGGTACCTTTTGGCTTACCTTCATCAAATGTCTGCCACGTGGTATTGGCCAAAGGATCAGCGGCGAATGCCATGCTTGCTAAACTGATACCTGCAACAGCTAGAGTGGTTTTGGTAAATAATTTCATAGACTGATTCCCTTCATACAATGATTACTCGAAACGTTATGTTTCTGATCTCCTAGGCTTATCCTTCGCTAAAATTCCTATTAACAGCTATGCGACTTTCTACTCTTTGGGAGTGGTTATCGCATCTAAAAAAACTGCTCATCAAAATTTTATACGACATAAGCGATGTCTTGACTCATTATAAGCAATTTTAAGCTTTTGCCTAGTAATTTTTTTATAGTTTATTATTTCTATAAAAATTGAACTATATCAAATAGTTATAAAAAAGGATTGTCGATATTTTTATCCAACCGGTCATCTTTTTCTTTTGACTTATGCTGACTATTATTGTAAATGGAATTATTTTCAAACGCCTGAAGAATCTTGCTTGTTAGTTCATGTAACTGTTGCGCTTGCTCATATCCAGTAGCATCAAGAGTCAAATCAATATCGCCATATATAATAATTTTATCTGTTTGGTTTTCGATGATAAGCTCACCGATTTGCATACTTTGGTGGTCATTGGCAAATGGATCAATCATTTGATTCTCCTTTTTATTAACAATATCTTGCGTAATTTTTGGATTTTTTGTGCCTTTTATTATATATAGACTCGTGTCACAAAGGCATTATGCTTGCAATTGGGCGATTACCCACTCAAGAATCGCCCAAACAAACAGCATCCAAGCCGGCTCTTCTGTTGGCTCATCGGGCAACTCGGAGCTTTCACCCGCCTTTAATGGCAGATCAAATGCCTGTGTTTTGGTTTTGGCATCCAAGACGGGCAGCACATCGATACCAATTCTAGTCGAGAGTTCATCAACACTAATAACCTCTATGCGCTCCGACTCATCATTGGGTGCATAATAGACCCCTGCTTGATTAATCGCTGGTATATAGACGGCTTTAAAAAAATGACTGGGCACCAGTACACGATCTGCCAGTTGCTTGGTTGTTTTGCCAGTAAAGGCTACTCCTGTAATGCTATAAACTTCTCCATATTGCTGGGTCAAATAGCGAGTGGCTGATTCAATATTACGCCAGATATAGCGATTGTTGCGCGGTGACTGCGGGGCGATATTGGCAAGGCTAAAGCTATCATATTGTTGACTGCGATTCGCCATATCGGCATTGGGCGCTAAATGCCCGCGATCATAGCCAGAGCCTGAATAGTCGGACAATGAGGCGCGTGCGGATTTTGGTAACCTACTTTCTTCATGAAAGCTGTCTTCACGATCGATTTCTTTGGCTTGTTGTAAACGCTTGCGATCCAAATATTCTGCCGACCAAAGCGGTGTACGCGACACGCCAGAATACATAACGGCAAAACCATCCATACATAAAGCTTGGGTTTTGTTGCTTAGCTTGGTATTGATAAACTCAGGATAGACACCGCCATAAAAGGACTCGCTACACTGAGTAAAGTCATCAGCATGCGCTGAAGTTATACTTACGACCACCGCCATCACGGTCATTGTAATACTGTTTTTCAAACGGGCATTGAGCCTACCGAAACTTATCATTCAACTTTCAACCATCTATGCTTGTCATTACGTATACGCTATCGTAGCAGGCGTTTGTAAATAAAGAAAGATAAGGTGCAAGTCGTGACATTCTAGACAGTATCCGCTATACTGAGCCGTCTAAAAACGGTGAAGTGGGTGAGTGGCTGAAACCGCACGCCTGGAAAGTGTGTATGCGTTAATAGCGTATCGAGGGTTCGAATCCCTCCTTCACCGCCAATCTTATCAAATGCTAGTTTTCCCACCTTGTCCCAAACACTCCCATATACCTCTGTAATCCTTTATAAATAACGCGTCTAGCGTTTTTTTTATGCCTGCTGTTTTCCCAATTCAACCCAACGTGACCCACCTATCCCGTGGCTTGTGTTGGTCTATCTGTTGGTCTATGATTTCATTAGACCTCAAAAAGACCAACATTTAAGCTCTATGATTCAGCTTTAGACCAACGTTTTTGTTGTATTGCTTGATTCATATAGCTTGTAGCCATAGGGAATAGACCAACATGTTAAGCGATAGTAAGATTCGCAAGCTCAAACCCAGTGAAAAATGCACGCCTTCACGTCCTGATAAATACAGTGACCAACAAGGACTACAGCTTTTGGTACGCAATACATGCACAAAGACATGGATAAGCGCCTATCGCTTTGATGGTAAGCAAACACGCCTCACACTTGGTACTTATCCAATCATGTCGCTCGCGGAAGCCAGACAAGCCAATACTGAGATTAAAACGCTACTAGCAGATGGTATCGATCCAAAAAATAAAAAGCGTCAAGACAAGCTTGCCAATATCCACGCGCAAAAATTCAATGAATACGCATTAGACTGGCTTGCTGAACGTCAGCGTAACGTCAAGCCGCGTACCTATCAGCAAGACTATAATCGTATGCATAAAGACGTGTTGTCACACTTTGATGGCATTGCACTAAAAGATGTGAGCTTTGAGGATTGCCGAGCAATGGCAGATGAGATCGAAAAGCGTGTGAACAAAAACGGTGAGCCACCGCGTGAGGTTACCAGACGCACTATCGATCTGGTTGCTAATGTTTTAAGGCGTGCCAAACGTGAACGTCTCATTGAGCAAAACCCAATCGATGATCTAAAGGAACTCTACCCTAAAGCCAAAAGTCAGCACATGAAGCATGTCGATATCAGTGATCTTCCTGCCCTACTACAAGCTATCGAAGATTATCATGGTCACGACCAAACTAGATTGGGTATGAAATTCTTAGCCTATTCATTTTGTCGCACTATTGAGCTACGTATGATGAAATGGTCACACATTGATTTTGCTAACCGTCTATGGCGTGTTGATATCGACAATCTTAAAATTGCGCGTAAGCATGTCGTACCACTATCAGATCAAATGCTCGCAGTGCTAGAAGAGATGAAAGCCATCACAGGGCAATATGAATACGTGTTCTATCATACGGGCATGCATCAGCCGTATAGCGAAGAATTCATCAATAACGCGCTAGATATACTAGGATATGCTGGTAAACAGACAGGACACGGCTTTCGCCACATCGCTTCAACCAATCTGAACGAGCTTGGCTACATGGGCGATGCGATTGAAAAACAGATGGCACATGATAAGAAAAGCAGCATCCGCGCGGTTTATAATCACGCGCAGCATTTGGAGGAGCGCCGCAAGATCATGCAAGTCTGGGCAGACTTTTTAGACTTGCTCAGAGACAAAGGTGAGGTTGTAGATTTTCAGACAGCGCGACAGCAGATTGAAAAATCGTTGACTAAGCAGCATCAAGCATCACTATCAGACATAGATAGTGATGCCTTAATACAGGCTTTGATAAATAAAGGTCTCAGACCTGAGGATATACAGAAATTTCTCAAAACTAAAAACTAAGATACATATTTTGAGATTACTTTCATATTAAACTAATCCTCTATGTCAACGTCCCATTCCAATTCGTTATACTCATTAGCTATTAGCTCATTAATGATTTTATTAGGTGATTTGTCATAACGTTTAGCTAGTGCATTGAGCCTAGTAAAATTATCTTGTGTGGTAGTGATTTGGCGTTTGCTTTTTTCAACGGCTTTATCTTTGTGAAAGACTTTAGCATACCATGCATTTTTCATGGTCTTGATATAGTATCCTCTTATACTTTTTGCTAGCCTCACTTTCCCATCTTTCAAAGGAAGAACATTAAATTCTACAGTATTTGGCGTAACAGGCAAAATATCGAGCGATGCCAAAATTTGCACATACTGTTCTGCAGAATTGCTTGGTATAAAAACATCTCTAAGACACATCTTATCTGCTTCAATTAGATAGTTATATAACCAATTAATCTGATCTCCATTATTTTCATCTATCCATTTAACAGATACTTGCCTCACTTTAGTTTGATAATAATGCTCTCTCAAACCAAGAAACTGTCGTTGTACTTCTTTAATATCAAGTGCATGATTTGGATCAATTTCTTGAATTGGGCTGTTATCATCATTTGGATTAGGAAAGTTAAACTTAAGCATCAACCTAATAAATTCTAAATAATTATTCTTACTTGAAGAAGGTATTGGAATGACTGATTTTATAATCAACTCCCCCACATATATTGCCTTTCTTAAATCATTTACGACCCATTCAAAATAAATAGAAGGAATAGTACTGCTCGCTTTCCTAACCATTAAAACATCTAGATTATAATCAGGGCTCACTTGATTCTCGAGTAGTTTAGCAAGCAATAAATCATGTACATCTTCCTGATCATGCAATATGTATCTACTTAAATTATTATTAAGTTTATATTTAATATATAGAAGAACTCTAGCTTCATCAACAGTGAGCCTATCAACGATCTTACTACAGTTCACCAATTTGTTATCTCTTAGATAAAGATCAGATAGCTTTACTTTATTACGTATTTTTTTCATAAAAATTTTAGTATTTAATAAAGAATAAGGAGATAGAATATAGTTTTTTGATACTAAAACAATATTTTTCTATAAGAAACATTGGTTTGATAGTAGAAATAATTTAGTGAATAAATAGTCTATTGATAGTATAAGTATAGTGCTTTTTACTTGTTATTATACGCTATTGTAAACTTTCACTATTATAATAAGACGATATCAGATTTTATTTTTAAACGAAGCTTTCTAAGTATATCTGGATAGCTAACTCCATTCTTTATACATTTCCCTTATCTCTAGTCTCACTCGCCTCCAAACGATAAACAATGAAAAGCAGACTCCGTTGTCACGTCGTCTGCTTGATGGGTTATTTATATTATTAACTACTACTTAATAGCTGTCAGTAAAGAACAACACGTTTCATTGATGATTATGTACGCCAACCTCAAACATAAAAATCAATGGAGCATCACCATGTCACAGTCACTCGTTAACCAATCACAACTCATCGCTAACATCGATAAGCTCGTAAGAGACGTCGTATTTCACCCTATCCGTTTTGAAGATATCAAAGACCGTTTGAATGAGTCTTATCATTCCTTCATGGACAGCTTTGATCCTGATCTATTCTATTCTCAAACTATCGATTCATTTGTTTACAGTACTTATGCGGTTGTCGGTGACGTAGACCCATCTAATGTTATTTGGGATCATGAGAAGACACAGCAGTTTATCAAAATCATATCTTGCTATGAAAACGATATCAAACTCGAAGACAATGCACGATATCATCAAGAGTGCCAAAATAAACAAAACCTTGAGCGCTATGTCAAAAACTTAATCAATCACTATTCAAGATTGGTCTTCATTAGGATTGACTTAAAATATCTGAAAGAAAGTAGTCACTTGGTAACAATCGAAGATTTCAATACACACATGAATAAGCTTAGAGAGTTCATTGGAAACAAAAAAACATGCTTTAAGTATTTGCAAGGCAATGCTTGGGCATTAGAGCAAGGGGATGAGAACGGCGGTCTTCATTGTCACTTATTGCTAATCTATGATGGTTCCAAACGCCAAAAGGATTACCATCTGGCTAAAGAAGTGGGTGAAAAATGGCAGAGTATTACTGGTGGTATAGGGGCTTACTACAGTTACCATGACACTGAGCGTAAACAGGGCTACGAGAAGAATGGTAAATTAGGAATTGGTATGATCCATCGTGATAAACCAAAGCAAGTAGAGAATGCCGTTTGTACCTCTCTATACTTAACCAAACCTGACAAGAGAAACCAGCACTTAAAACTATGGGTACCTAGCATGCGCACCTTTGGTCATGGTATTTACCGCGTTAAGAAGCGTCGTAGTCTGCCACCTATATCAAAATAATTTCAGATACATACTACCCTCATGAGATTGAGCATTACCGTCCTAATGCTTATCCTACTTTATCCGTTAAAGGTCTGCCTCATGCAGGCCTTTTTTATGCCTAAAATAAAAGGAGTGTTTATGAAAACCATCTGTCCATGTTGTCAGTCAGCTGCGGTCTATGAGATGACTGATGGCATCAGTATCAATTTGATTGACCAGCTGTTGTCTCCTGCGGTTCTCGTCAGTCTTGGCGTTAGTCTGTGTAAGACGCTTAAGGTTCATCCTGCTATAGGCGTGGTTGCAGGCACAACAGTCGCAGCGCTTATTGAGATGACTCAGTCTCATCAAGCGCTACCGATGCTAGTCAATCAGCAATATCGCTGTGATGACTGCACGCATGTCTTCACCACTTTTCATTAATCCATTTAACCCACTTCACTTAATTATCAATAAAAAGGAAAATCATCATGGCACATTTAATCGAAAGTATGGCGTACGTCGGCGAAACCCCTTGGCATGGTCTTGGCAATGAGCTATCACCTAAGCAGCCATTAGAGGTTTGGGCAAAAGAGGCAGGTCTTGATTGGCGTATTGAGTCATCGGACGTCAGCTACATGTCAAGCAATGACAAAGGGCATAACCTCATCATGCCCTTTGCTGAGAACAAGGTGCTCTATCGCAGTGACAACTTAGAGCCGTTATCAGTCGTCAGTCAACGCTACCAAGAAGTACAACCGCGTGAGATTCTAGAGTTCTACCGTGATCTCACAGAACAGTCGGATTTCGAGCTGGAAACGGCTGGTGTACTAAAGGGCGGTCGTAAGCTATGGGCACTCGCCCGTACAGGCCAGTCAGCAACGCTTCGTGGCGGTGATGTTAGTAACGGCTATCTATTACTAGCAACGGCTTGTGATGGGACGCTTGCGACCACAGCACAGTTCACTAATATTCGTGTGGTCTGTAATAACACGCTTGCTGTTAGCTTAGCCAACGGAAGTGGCGGTGTGGTCAAAGTGCCGCATAGCACCTCCTTTGATGCTGATAGCGTCAAGCAGCAATTAGGCGTGTCGGTGAAGCAGTGGGAGGAGCATAGCTATGAGATGAAGCAATTATCAGAGCGCCGAGTCACTCAAGCAGAAGCGGCCAATTATTTAAGCCGTGTGTTCAATGATCAGGACAATGACCTCATTCTGTTTAACCCTGCTAAAAAACAAAAAGAGGCCGTTCCTAATGCTAAAGCGATGAATCAGGTGATGCAGATGTTTAACGGTCAAGGGCGCGGTGCTGATTTAGATGCTGCCCGTGACACAGCCTATGGACTGCTATGCTCTATCACAGAATACGTTGACCATGAACGTCGAGCCATGAGTACTGATAATCGTCTTAATTCAGCATGGTTCGGTGCTGGGGCTAAGCTGAAGCAAAAAGGCTTAGAGGAATCATTACTGATGCTTGCTTAATCAGCGATGTTCAATGTCTGTCAAACGATCAACCACGCCTTAGCTCGTGGTTTTTTTATGCCCGTTATTTAACGAGCCGCATTAATTTATGAAGCCATTTATAAGGAATGTATCATGGAAACCATCGCATTAAACACGACAACTCAGCCAAGACGCGCGAAGCGTTCAACTGTCAAAGCCAAAACAACGCGCCTACCTTCAAACATGAAAGCCAATACTCGGCACTCAACGCCTTTGGTGTCAAAGGCTCAATCAACCAACGCTAAACGTCTTATCAGTACCAAAAACTTGAGCCGTGAGGACTGGTTAGCCGTTCGCAGACAAGGTATTGGTAGCTCTGATGCGGCTGCGGCTTGCGGTATCCATCCTTACCTTTCCATGCTTGAGCTATGGATGATTAAGACGGGACGCATGACCTCAAACATTGATGCCAGTAGTAATAACGATATTGAGGGTTACTCTCCACTGTATTGGGGCAATACGCTTGAGCCAATGGTGGCTAAATATTATCAAGAACACACTGGTAATAAGGTTCGTCGGGTGAATGCCGTCTTGCAGCATCCTGACAAGCACTTTATGCTGGCGAATTTAGACTATGCCATTACAGGTAGTGATGAGGTACAGATTTTAGAGTGCAAAACAGCAGGGGAACATGGTGCCAAGCTATGGAAGCATGGCGTACCGCTCTATGTCACCTGCCAAGTACAGCATCAACTGGCAGTCACGGGTAAGCAAGCAGCGCATATATGCGTGCTGCTATGCGGACACGAAGCCAAAATCTATAAGGTTGAGCGCGATGAGCGCTTAATAGAGTCTATCACTGAGCACGAGCGTCTATTCTGGCAATACGTAGATACAGATACACCGCCAACCCCTGATCATAGTGAATCCGCTGCGCGAGCATTAAAATTGCTTTATCCAACCGCTAAGCCATCAACCAAGGTCGATTTGCGCGAAGATGCTGGCGCTAACAAACTGTTTGAGCAACTGCTGAGCTATCGTGACTGTATGCAAGAGCTAGAGCAGCGTCATGATCAAGTGAAGCACCAACTGCAAACGCTAATTGCCAATAATGAAGTCGCCGTGTTTGATAAAGGCGCTATTTCATGGAAACGCTCGAAAGACAGTATCGGCCTTGATAGTAAAGCGGTTATCAAGGCACATCCTGACTTACTCACACAGTTTGGTAAAACAAAGCAAGGCAGTCGTCGCTTCGTTATCTTAGATGACTAAGCCATCAATCACTTAACCATCAACATACAACAAACAACCATTTTAAGCGCATAAAGCCCACCTATCACAGGTGGGCTTTTTTATGGCTAATCAAAACACATAAGGAATACCCTCATGATTAAAGGTCTAACGATTACCCCACCAGTTCTAGGTCGCATCAGCATCGGACGCATTATCGTAAAAGATGGCAAACGTCTGCCTGCTAAAGACGATCAATTCACGATTACTAGCCAAGTTCAGAACAAGGATGGCTGGATCAATCACCCACTTGATGAAAAGCTCCGCGCACGTAGTGAGGGTAAGCTCAGACAAATACCAGTGCGACTGCTATTCAATGACCCTGAGCTGAATTTACGAGCAGAATACACGCTATTTGATAGGCAAACTGGACGCCCACTTTGCGTAGGCGATGGTGAATATTGCCAGCGTCGAACGAGTAACGGTGTTGAGCAGCTGCCATGCCCATCGCCAGATCGCTGTCCACTAGCCCAAGGCGGTGCTTGTAAGCCCTATGGTAGGCTTTACGTTAATCTGAGTGAAGACGATGAGCTTGGCACGTTTATCTTTCGTACGACAGGTTTCAATAGCATTCGTACCTTGTCAGCAAGGCTTAGTTACTTTGCAGCGGTATCAGGCAATAAGCTGTCCTGTCTACCACTCCAATTAACGTTACGTGGCAAAAGCACCACGCAGAGCTATCGTACTCCAATCTACTTTGTGGATTTGACGCTACGTGATGATGTGACACTCAAACAGGCGGTACAAGATGCTGGTGCCATTGATGCAGAGTTAAGTGAACACGGTTTTGACCAAGCAGCTCTAGAAGTGGCTGCAAAGCAAGGCTATGTCAATTCTTGCTTTGAGGTTGATGACGATAATCTATTGGATGTGGCAGAAGAGTTTTATCCAGTAGAGACGGATGAGGCTAGTAGGCATCATCAAGGAGGGTCGCAAAATGGTATTGCTCCCTACAATGTCGGTAATATTGAAAGAGGCCTAAGGGAGAGTGTGACAGCTATAAGTTGAAGCAGTGGTAAGGATATACGGCATAAAAAAGGAGCTGATTATTCAGCTCCTTTTTTTATGTGATTGATAAGGAGTGCGCGCGGCCTGTATAGGACGCCGTAAAAAAATATGGGACTCCGTAACTGTATGAGAGGAAATGCTCTCATTCACTCATAAGGAGCTAGTCATGGAAAATTTAAATACAAGTACTCAGAACAACACTTCAATACCAAGCATGCCACAAATACCTCGCATACTACCGCTAAAGCAAGTCATACACTACACAGGACTTAGCAGTACAACGATTTACGATATGCTAGATAAAAAATCAAACCGCTATGATTCCACCTTTCCTATTCAGGTCAAGCTATCAAAAGGACGTGTAGGATGGGTAGAGAGTGAGATTGCAGAGTGGTTGAATAATAAGATAAGGGCTAGAGCTCATTAAATATAATTAAAAAAGCCACTGCATTTGGCTTTTTTACTGCAATGTATATTTCATCTGCTTTAAAGTGTACTTAAAACATGTTCTAATTCATTTCTAAACTCATTAAAAGAAGGCATATTTATTTTATTTATATCAATCTTTTTATTGATAAGTAAATCTTCGATAGTAGTTCCGTCTGGTAAATTACTCATAGCATCATCAAGCTGAGTCTTTAGTGAATTCGGGCTCTTATCGTTACCTGAAGCATTCTCTAAACGTGAGCAACTTATATAAGGGTTATCTTGTGTTGCACAGAGCAACCACGCTTCAGATTTAGGCTTTGGTATCATAGCAACACCGTAGGAAAAACCTTCTTTCTCAAAACCATTTTTCATTGAAATACGTTTAGCAGAATACTCACCACGTCCTTTAGAAGCAGTACCATCTGCATCTCGAAATAGAATTGCAACAACTTCAGCTTGGTGAGCATCAGTACTCAACACTGCCTTCTTTTCATTTGCAAAGTTAGCTAAGCTTCTAGCATTTTCGTAAAAATATTTAGTCTCTTGAGAACGCCGTTTACCAGGTAAAGAAATTTTTTTTTCTTTTGATGGCTTTATATCTCCAAGGTGAGATTCTGAAATATATGTAACTTGTTGATTGTCCAGACAAGAAAATTCATACCCACGATTTTTTTCTAACCACAAATCTATAATTTGGTCAACAACTATTGCCATCGCTCTAGGTGAAAATTCAGTAGCTTCACAACATCCCGTTGAATTATTACAATAGCCTATATCGCTTTTACCTTCACCACTTAAAATCAGATACACATTATTATCCTTATTTAACTTCCAGACTGTCACTACTTATTTCTTTAAATAAGGTTGTGAGATCTGTGTCAACAAACACTTCCCCAGGGCCCATGAATTTTAGTTTTTTTGCCATTGAAGGTATATCAAACAAACGTATTGACTGAGTGGCTCCTTTACTATTCTTATATAAATAAATTACACCTTTTCTAGCTACTTCATCTTCTAAGTAATTTAAAATCATTGGACTATGGGTTGTTACCATAATTTGATTTTCGCACCTAACCAACATGTCTACTAGATACTCAATTAATTCAGGATTAATTCCATTCTCAATTTCATCGAATAGTAGAAAAGACTCACTTGTTTCTATTTGTAATAAAATAGCCATTAATCTAAGCATTCCATCATTCATATGGCGAGCAACGGAGGTTATTTTTTTACCATCAAAATTTTCAATTATTTCAAGCTGCTTCCATCCTGAACGTATGGATTTAGTTTTGATATCTTCAAGCTGTGGGTATATCTTTTTCAAATTGGTTACTAAATTACTTGTAACATGAGAGCCTGACTCATGTATTAAGGCAGAGAGTTTTTCTCCTCCTATTCCAAGTCTTCCATCAGAAGACCTGCTTTTACTTCTCAATAGCTCTGGGCTGAGCAACTCTAAAGAACGAATATCTATAACAATATCTTTCAATATAGCTAACACTTTATATGTTTCTCTATCTTTTAAAGCTGAAAGCAAAGAACCTTGGTGCTTGAATATAATATCGTAACTGATGCCATCTATCGTAAACTTCCCATCTTCAACGTTAAGCAACAGCTGACCGTCTACATAAATAGATTCTTGCGTACAGCTCAAGGATGTTCTATTAAAACTACCACTCCATACTACGTTACTGCTATTAATTTGTACTATAACCTCAAAATCGATATTGCTTTTCTTACTAACCTTCGAGTTGAGATCTGCAGCTTTCCATTGTCTAGTTTCCAACCAACTTCCAACATTACCAATCATAAGTTGAGATAAAAAGTCTAAAAACTGTAATACAGTGGATTTGCCAGAACCATTTAATCCAACAAGACAATTGAACTCACTTAGACCTATCTCAAAATCTACTAAAGATTTGAAGTTATTAACTTTAATTTTTGTAATCATGGAGAATCCTATTTAATTCTTTTAAATACTGCTTATAAAAATTAGTCTTACTATCGAGTGATTTATCTTCGCAGGAGGATACCTATTATAGAGTGTTTTTCATAGCATTAAAAAATGTCGTTAAAGCGGTATAGAAGTCACCATGTGCTTGGGCTTAGTCAGGACGACTCTGCCATCAAATTCTTACATCTTTGGCGTTAATATTTGCCTTAATCCTTGTATATCTTACTCGCTTTTTATAAATGAGAAGATAGCATAAAGTGTGTTATACATACTTGGTAGCTGCTTGTAATTGGTATCCACAGAGTTGTGGATACTTTCGCAGTTTCGATATTACAGTGTTTATTCTCGTAAAGAAATTCCACCCGCGCAATTACTTTAATCAGATTATGTAGCTTTGATGGCTGTTCGATATCCAGTATGTTACTCTTGAGCCCATCAAAAACCGTTAGCAATTTACCTACCACATTTATGATGTCAGAGCCATCATCCTAGCTAAAGAATTCTATAACGGTTTGGTATAACTCTTCATCACCTCAGTTCCTAGTTGTAAAACTGGCTTGCCACCATTGTGGGCGATGTCTTCTGATTCCCTATCGACGGTATGATGCCATTCTTTAGTATAAGATGGTGATATAGCAACCATGGGTACCCCTTTTCTAGAATATTTCCATAGCGTATCGCAGAGACTTTGAAATCACAAGCCAATTGACTTTTTGAGTACTGCTGTTTAAAGTTTTGAAAGTAATCGAAGATGTCGTGAGCAAACAGACCCATTCAACATTTGACTTAATAAATTTGATTTTTTTGTGAGAGGTCACATTCGAATTTGAGATTTCTATCATCTTTCAGCTTTTGAGTGATACCTTCCAAACCGTACATTGATGGCTCATTCATTGGTATTAAGCTCAAGAATACACTTTTATAGAGCAATGGGTTAAGAGTACCTAATTACTGAAGATATAAACCACTTAGACCTTCAAGTTTTAAAAGTGAAGAAGGTTCTCCGAGTTTATTATAACCTGATGAATTCAACCTTCTTGAACTGTAAGCTAGAATACATGCCTTTTTAGCTCTAGTGATGCCAACGTAATGCAAGTTTAAATCCTGGTCCCAGTCTATATAATGAGGTTTATTAAAGTCGTCGGAGGGTCTTCTTAGTGGGAATATCCACTCACATAAATCTAAATGTATTACAATCTCGAACTCTAGCCCTTTAGATTTATGAAGAGTCATTACTTGCAACTCGTTACTTATCTTTGGCTTATATTGCTTTAACTCTTCTTCATTAGATAATATTTGATACAGTGCTTCTATATCCTTTTCGCCACTAACTTCACCTATAAGAATGAAACTAATTTCCTGAATTGCTAAAATCAAGTCGTTTACATAAGTACTGCGTAACTCTATAATTTTTTTTCTAACTAAGTTTAATTTAGATTTAGTTAATGAATCCCTACTATTCGAAAACTCTAAAATATCACTTATTAAGACGCTTGAATCGAAATAGTACTTTAATAAATCCGAATATAATCTAGTGTACTTCGAGTTTATGGAACTTAGAATATCATCTTTATAAACTCGGAAGGGCAGTTTAAGGTGTCTAGTTAAATAATCCAAGCTTCTATTAGTTCTAACTAATACTGCGATATCTGATAAACTATAGTCAGTTCTTTTTAAATAAGATACAATCGTTTTAAAACAAGCGAAATGG
>NZ_JADQAH010000031.1:0-41234 GCF_022129225.1 Psychrobacter sp. Ps7
ATGAGCTTGTAAGTTAGTCATAAAAAGCCATCCTTGTTTAAGGGTGGCTTTTTTTTAGCTATAAAAAGGTAATGGTATAATCAATATTATAATGATAAATATTTGAAATACAGTAAGTACTATGGTATTTGGGTTTGTATAAATAATAATAAGAGGATACATAATGTTGATGATAAAGGTTTTATCAACCCATAGTGCAGATTTTGAGCAAGTGCTGCAAGCAGTAGCGGATATTGAAGCCATCGTTCAACCGCAAGATGCTTGGGGCTATCAGACATTGGTGGAATCACTCAAACAAGATAGCATGCATCTGCTGATCGTTTATGAGCAAAAAGACAATATTATTATTAATACTACTGTGACAGGCTATTGTTTATATCAAGTGATTTTTGAACAAGCGGAGATTTTACGTATTGGCACTCATCCTGATTATCAACGTCAAGGTATTGCCTCACAAATTTTTGCCAGATTGAATACAGAATTGAGAAAGCATCAGGTGGAGAGCCTTTTATTAGAGGTGCGCGCAGATAATACGCCTGCGATAGCCTTATATGAGCAGCAAGAATTTGCTCTCATTCATAAGCGTAAAGGGTATTACCAAACTCCCCATCAACCAGCTATTGATGCCCTGATTATGCAGCGCCTGTACGTCCGAGAATAATGAATGGTATCGAATGGAGCCAAATAAACCCGCAGAATAGTAGATGGGTCGGCACTTTTATCATTATTGGGTGGGTATTTTCTTTTTACAGATTTCAATATTGAGTTTATAGTCATTATCTACTTTCATACGCTCAAGAACGTCGATGCGTTCGCTTAATAGTTCTACCATGAGGCTGATATTGGCTTGCTGTTTTTGTATTTGCGCCAATTTTTGCTGAGTAAGCATCAGTTGTAAATCAACATCCAATTGACCATCGTAATAATCATTCAAGCTGTCTCTGATTTCAGTGAGTGTAAAGCCAATCGCTTGCGCACTTTTGATTAGCTCAATACGTTCGATACATTCTGGATGAAACTCGGTATATAAACGCGAGCCTGCCTGACGCTTACGAGATTTTAGCAAGCCCAGTTGGTCATAATGACGAACGGTATCTTTGGTTGTTTGAGCTTTTGTTGCCAGTGTTCCAATCAGTAAGAACGATGTGTCGGGTGCCATGATAACCTCGTCGGTAGGTAGCAGTTGATAAGGTACGAGTTAATAAAGTAGCGATTAACAAACAGACATAAGCTATCAATCACTTAGTCATCGTATTTATTTTAAGATAAGCTGCCAAGGTTCTATGGTATCAAGTAACGATACGGCGAGTGGTTTATGAGAGTTATTTTGCCATTTGACAGTGCTATTAGCCGTTAACAGATCCAATTGAGTCAAAAAGTCAGCACGCGGTAGCGTGGTTGCACCCAAGCTCATCAAATGCTCATTTGGTAGCTGACAGTCGACCAGCGCCACATGGCTTTGTTCACATAAGCGCATTAAACCCCAAAATGCGAACTTTGAGGCGTTAGAGGCGATATGAAACATCGATTCGCCAAAGTAAATGCTACCTATTTTTAGACCATAAAGCCCGCCAATGAGTTGCCCTTTATCATTCCAAACTTCAATGCTATGTGCAAATCCTTGTGCATGCAGTTCGGTATAAGCCTCAATCATTTCTTCATGAATCCAAGTATGTTCGCCCTCGGGCTGTTCATTATTGAGGCGATCACTGCGCGGTAAACTACAGGCATGAATAACGTCATCAAAAGCTTGATTCAGGGTTAATTGCCAACGCTCGCGGATGGCTTGCTTACGCAGCGACTTGCTTGGCTTATAATTGGTTGGCACCATCACACAGCGCGGCTCTGGGCACCACCATGCAATTGGTTCATCTTCATTAAACCAAGGAAACAGACCTTGCGCGTAAGCAGAAATTAATGTTTCGGCTGCCAAATCTCCTCCGACAGCGACGATGCCAATGCCGTCAGGATCAACCATCAAAGGGTCAGGAAAGTCATAACGCCCAAGACTTTTTAAGGTCTCAGGCGTGATATGCTCATTATTGTATTGAGAGAAATTACCCATTTAGGCTTCTTTATCAGCAGTCAATGTTGACGCATAAGTATGGTCAGCGGCTGTGGCTTCGCCAATCGCATCCAAGTATTTTTCAGCATCTAGCGCGGCCATACAGCCCGTACCAGCAGAAGTGATAGCTTGACGATAGACATGGTCTGCGACATCACCTGCGGCAAATACGCCTTCGATACTGGTTTGTGTGGCATTGCCGTCTAAGCCGCTTTTGACAATAAGATAGCCGTCTTTCATATCCAGCTGACCTTTAAATAAGTCTGTATTCGGTTTATGACCAATCGCGACAAACATACCAAACACGTCTAACTGTTTGGTGCTGCCATCAATCATAGATTCGATGATTACGCCATTGACGCCCATGTCATCGCCGACGACTTCTTTGACTTTATGATTCCACTCGATTTTAATATTACCGTTTTTGACCTTTTCAAACAATTTATCTTGGAGGATTTTTTCAGAGCGTAAGCTATCACGGCGATGCACCAAGGTCACTTCAGCAGCGATATTTGATAAATACAATGCTTCTTCGACAGCCGTATTACCACCACCAATCACCGCGACTTTCTGATCTTTATAAAAGAAACCATCACAAGTTGCACACGCTGATACGCCTAGGCCACGGAATTTGGTTTCTGACTCCAACCCCAAATACTGTGCTGATGCGCCAGTCGAGATAATAAGCGCATCACAAGTGTAGCTACCATTATTACCCGTCAGCTCAAAAGGGCGCACGTTTAAATTGACTTCATTGATATGGTCATAAACCAGTTCAGTACCGAAGCGCTCGGCATGGGCTTTCATGCGATCCATCAATGCAGGACCCGTTAAGTCATGCGCATCGCCCGGCCAGTTATCGACTTCAGTGGTGGTAGTTAGCTGTCCACCTACTTCCATGCCCGTGACCATGACAGGTTTGAGGTTGGCACGTGCGGCATACACAGCCGCTGCATAACCAGCAGGGCCTGAGCCTAGGATAATGAGTTTTTCGTGACGTGGAGCAGTATTGTCAGTTGCCATGAGTTATTCCTTGCTAAATATAAATGTTAAAAATATGAGTGAGCAATATGATAAAAAACAGTCTTCAAAATTGATGCTAATGGGATTTTCTAATCGCTGCGTGATAATAACATAAGGGCATTGGACGAAAAGTACAAGTTTGCTAAAACAAACACAGGTATGATTACAATCAAAGTATATTTTTCTTGAAATATTATGGTTAGAAACCGCTGGTATTTTATAGGGTTCACCTAATATGACTGTCCTTGTTCTGTTCGTTATATTTTGCAAGTGACATAGGTTTTTGCTTAAACCGTATACAGACTGATTTTATTGCACGCTTTCTTTGTAAGACGGTCGCCACTATCCCTATGTATTTGTTATTATAAGAAGTTATGCCAAGTGTGCCAAAGGCAAAAAGAAGGCTGTTGTATATCGCTTTTATAATAGACAATGTTTTCTACACACTTCGCTAAGTGCATTTGTATCAGCACTTTATATTCAATCCTTTATCAGCGCTTTATGTCAGCATGATTAGGCTTAGTCATGCATTGGCGACCATTTAGTATTAATAACAAGGCAGATCTTACGTGATATCAGCACCGCTTATTGAGTATTTAAAAAAGGGAATATTTACCCTCCTTGGGTTAATACTGGCCGTTTATCTATTTGTCATTTTGATGACATATACCAGTAACGATCCTAGTTGGTCGCATATCAGTAGCGATATGACCACGATTAATAATGTAGGCGGCGAATCGGGTGCTTGGTTATCTGACTTGCTTTATAGCTTCTTTGGTTTTGGTGCATGGTGGCTGCTAGCGTTTGTGGTTTATGAGTCTATCCTTATTTGGTGGGACAACAAGCCAACGTTTTGGCTGATGCGAGTGGTTGCTTATGTATTTTTATTATTAAGTGCCAGTGCTTTGTTTGCACAATTGGTGGCGTTAGTACAGCAATTGACCAATCCAGGAACGCTAGGGCTGGAAAGCGTGGCTGGTGGCATTATTGGGTTTGAATTACAGGCGCGTTTGGCACAGCTTTTATCGCAGTGGGGGAGTGTGATTTTCTTGACGGCATTCGTCATTATTACCGCGACCTTTGCCTTTAATATTCATTGGCTAGCGATTTATGAGAAGGTTAAGGCGCTATCGTGGCTTGGCTCAGGGGTGAAGCGTCAGGGTAGAATGCACGATAGCGTATCAACCACGCCAGAGAATATTAATGCCAAGCAAAATGATGAAAATATAGCCAACAGTAACGCGAAAAAAGACGCAGCCGATCACGAGCAGCTGCCACTTGAGTTGCAAGTTGCTGGCAATGCTCAAGCCGTAGACAACAGCGGTCGGTTCAGCAATGTGTTGTCAGAGTTCTTGGCAACGTCAGGGTTGGCTGAGAGCGTTAAAGCTTCTGTAGTTGCCGCAACACAAGCGGCGATGCCTAATTCAGCTGCTAAATCTAGTCGTGAGAATAGTGAGCCTGTCCCTGTCTCAGTAGAAACACCTAGCAGTACTGTTCAAAATCTAGCAAGTCATACGACTACATCGACGCCGTCAAGTCCTGCCATGACTGCTATCCGTAAAGTTGAGCCAAGCTTTGCTTGGAATGACGCCAATACTGTCGATGACTTGTTAGCCAGCGAGCAAAAGGCTTATCACGCTAATAATATGAACACTTCTGATTCAGCCGCTACTACTTCTGTATATGCTGATAGCAATACTGAGTCGTTAGAGACAGCGGTGCTAGACTCTACAGCGATATCAGCCGTAGAGATGTCCGAAGCTCAACCAACAGAGAACTTGCCGTCAACAGCTCAGCCATCAATAAATGAGCTGGTATACGGTGAGACGGCTGACAAAACGGATAATGAGCTTGAATCGTTTGAGTTAGAGGATAAAGTGGAGGCCGTTGATATACTGGCCGATGCATGGTTGGCAGAGCATGCGGATGTCTCAATATCTACAGCTATGCAGTCTGTAGAAACAGGGCAACCTTCAGAAACAGTACAAGCAGCCAATATGACTGAGCTGCCCAGACAAGCAGCAGTCACAGCGCCTGCGACAGACTCATCTAATAGCGAAATGAACGACTTTACTGATAAATGGTTTGATGAAGAGTCTGAACTGTCAGAGGATTTCGAGCCTTCTTCTGTATCTAATGAAGTGAGTGTTGCCAAAACAGTAGACGTAGTTGAACCAGTTGCATCAGTCGCTGATATGACGCCGACCAATACGCCACCGTCTAATCCTAAACTGCCGCCTACGGTAGAAACCCGAGTCACAGCGTCAGCTATTGAACCAATAGTCGCGTCTAAACCAACGGTAAGTTTTGCGGTACCTGAGGGCGATAGTAGCAATCATATCACTGATATGATGCCAGAGGATGATAGCGCTGGGGATGTGAATGCGCCCGTTATGCCAGATATTAGTGATGATGCTGCCTTCAGTCAAAAATCACGCTCGATGCAAACGGCTGCCTATCGTAGTAGCCTAACGCCTATTCCAGAGATTTCTATTTTGGATAAGCCGGACCCTGATCGTAAGCCCAGTTATACCGTCGCCGAGCTTGAGCAATTGTCAGAGCTATTAGAGATTAAATTACAAGAGTTTAATGTAAAGGCGAATGTGGTCAACGCCATTCCGGGTCCTGTTGTCACCCGCTTTGAAGTCGAGCTTGCTGCTGGAGTAAAAGCCAGTAAGGTTACCGGTATTTCACGTGATTTGGCGCGCTCGTTATCGATGGCGTCTTTGCGTGTGGTTGAAGTCATTCCGGGTAAGCCGTATATCGGTATCGAAGTACCCAATAAGCAGCGCGAAATGGTACGTTTGATTGAGCTATTGAATACCGAAAAATTCCAAGATCCTAAAGCCCAAATCAGCATGGCGATGGGTAAGGATATCGGTGGTAATGCAATCATTACTGACCTTGCGCGCGCGCCGCATATGTTGGTTGCTGGGACTACAGGTTCGGGTAAGTCGGTATTGGTCAACTCGATGCTACTATCGATGCTACTCAAATATACGCCAAATGAGCTGCGTCTCATTTTGATTGATCCAAAGCAGCTTGAGCTTGCCAACTATAATGATATCCCGCATCTATTAACACCAGTCGTCACCGATATGACTGAAGCGGCCAGTGCTTTGTCATGGTGCGTGGCAGAGATGGAACGTCGCTATCAACTGATGAGTTTACTCAAAGTGCGTAAGCTTAATGAGTTTAATAAAAAGGTCATTGCTGCTGAAAAATCGGGCAATCCGATGCTTGATCCTTTATGGCGACCTAATGACAGTGTGAGTATCAGCCAAGCACCGAAGCTAAAAACTTTGCCGATGATTGTCATTGTCGCGGATGAGTTTGCCGATATGATTATGCAGGTTGGTAAACAAGCCGAAGAGCTTATCACCCGCTTGGCACAAAAATCACGCGCAGCAGGTATTCATTTAATGCTTGCTACCCAGCGTCCGTCGGTCGATGTCATTACTGGTTTGATTAAAGCCAATATTCCCGTGCGGGCGGCACTACGAGTAAACTCAAAAGTAGATTCGCGGACGATTCTGGACAGTGGCGGTGCCGAAGACATGCTGGGTAATGGTGACATGCTATTTTTAGGGCCTGGGCAAATTGAGCCAGATCGTGTGCATGGTGCCTATGTCAGCGATGAAGAGGTCAATCGTGTTTGTGATGCGTGGCGTGAACGCGGTGCGCCCGATTATATTGATAATATGGCAGGCAACTTTGAACTGTCTAGTCCTAGTGGCGGTGGTAGTACGGCTAACGCCTCTGGTGAGGACGACGACCTTTATAACGATGCTGTGGCCTTTATTATGGAGACGCGAAAAATTTCTGCTTCTAGTATCCAGCGTAAATTTAGCATCGGCTATAACCGTGCCGCACGTATTGTAGATTCCATGGAGGACGCGGGGTTGGTCAGCTCAATGGGCAAAAGCGGTAAGCGTGAGCTATTAATGTAGCGTTTAGATTATATTAGACAATAAAAAAGACGAGTCACGAGAGTGGCTCGTCTTTTTTATTGAAAAAATATGATAACGCTCATGTCTGAATGACCAATCAGTTTTTTTATCAATTATCAGCACTCGTTTTTTATACTAAACTGACCTTTGTTGATAGCATAAATATCACTCAATTTTTAGAAGTCTTAGGTTCATTACTCAGCAAGGAGGCAGGTTATGTTTAAAGAATATACCCAATATGATGCCATAGCATTGGCGGCATTGGTCAATGCAGGTGAAGTCAGCGCTAAAGAGTTGTTAGATGCTGCCGTCTATCAAGCCAATACACTCAATCCAAAATTGAACGCCATCATCCATCGTTTTGATGAGCGTGCTTATCATGCTGCACAGGCGGGATTACCCTCAGGTATATTTAATGGTGTGCCTCATCTGCTCAAAGATTTGTCATTTGGCTTTGCCGATGAGCCAATCACGATGGGCAGTCGTAGTGTTAATATCATCTCTGAGAGCGACAGTGAAATCGTCAAGCGTATGAAAGCCACAGGTGTGAATACCTTCGGCAAAACCAATACGCCAGAATTTGGTTTAATCATTACCACCGAACCAAAAGCCCATGGTGCGACTCATAACCCTTTCAAAAAAGGTTACAGCTCTGGCGGCTCATCGGGCGGTAGTGCCGCGTCAGTGGCGAGCGGTATCGTACCGATGGCGGGCGCGGGTGATGGTGGTGGCTCAATACGTTTCCCTGCTGCTTGGTGCGCCTTATGTCATCGAGCCACCTGATGGCACATTTTTGCAAGCAGCGATGCGCGCACCAAGGCAATTAACTATTGCCTTACATCAACAGCCATTGATTGCCAATACTGTGGTGGATAAAGAAGTGTTAGCCGTATTAGAGCAAACGGCTAAGCAGCTAGAAGCCATGGGTCATCGTGTCATACCCGCTGAGCCGAATATTAATATCGAGCAGTTTTGGCATGACTTTATGGTGGTGGTCTGCACCCATACCGCTTTTACCATTGATAATATCGAGCGTGACTTTGGGGCAGAACATATCAAAAACCTAGAGCCTCAAACCTATAATATGGCATTGCTGGGTCGCTCATTATCAGCCGTTGATTTGGCGCATGCTAAGCATGGTTGGCATCACAGTCAGTATCAAACTGGTTTGCTACTCGAAACCTATGACATGATTTTATGTCCGACCGTGCCGACACCTGCAGTTAAGCATGGTGTATTGCCACCAAGTCGTATGGATGAAATGCTCATGCGTAGCGCAGGATTGCTCAATAAGGGCATCGATATGGGTAAGTATGCCTTTAGCTCAGGTATGATCGAAAAGCTTAGTCAGCCTGTACTGGGCAAAATGGCCTTTACACTACTGGGTAATATCACAGGATTGCCAGCGATGTCATTACCGGTAGGAATGAGTAAAAAAGGTTTGCCAATTGGGATGCAGCTGATTGGGCGTATGAATGATGAAGCGACATTATTCAGTGTGGCAGGGGAGATGGAACGAGCAGGGTTGTTTACCAAGGCAGCCTTTGAGAAGTAAGTTTGCATTCTATTGATTAAGTAATGATTACTTAATCAAATCGATAAATATCCATGCCTAAGCTATGATGCGCCATGCTTTGATGGACAACTGAGACACGCTGACCTGTACCTAGAGCAAAAAACAATGGCAACAGATGCTCGTCACTCGGATGAATATCTTTATAGTCAGGATATTGCTGCCAATCTAAAGCACTAGGAATGTCTGTTTTGAGCTGTTGTAGCAGCCATTGCTTAAATGCTTTAGCCGTTTGGTCAACACTATTTGCTTGCCAGCGTAATGCTTGCAGATTATGGGTAATGTTACCTGAACCGATGATCAGTATTTGCTCTTCACGTAGGCGCGCCAGCTGCGCACCCAATTGATAACAGGCGATACTGTCATAATGCTGCGGTAGAGAAACCTGTACGATAGGTATCTCAGCCTCTGGATATAAGTGCCTGAGCGGTGCCCATACCCCATGATCGCAAGCCCGCACCGGATTGACGCTACAAGTAATACCGCGTGCAGTGAGCTGCTGGGCAAGGGATTCAGCAAGTGCTGGCTGACCAGATGCAGGGTATTGAAGCTCATATAGCTCAGGCGGAAAACCTGAAAAGTCGTGCCAAGTCTTGGGTTGAGGATTACTGCTTATTTCGAGTTTGGCGGATTGCCAATGCGCTGACATAATCAGGATGGCACGTGGCTTTGGTAAGTTTTGCCCGATACGTGCCAGTGCACTGGTCGTGGCAGATTGTTCAATGGCAAGCGTGGGTGCACCATGCGAGATAAACAATGCTGGTAGCTTAGCTACATTTGACCCTGAAGCAGATACATCTGTCCAAACACCAGTCGCCGTAATAGGCGTTGGCGAATGAGAGTACGAGTCATCAGGCTGATGAATTGAATGAGGGACGTTAGGTGTCGCATGTTTTGGATATTTCATGTAGCGTTTATTAGGGCGCACAGCGATTTTTCAATCTTTTCTATCATTGATATTGTTGCTCATAAACTATCAGCACAGAATATCGGCACAAAATATTAGCACAGAGTATTAGCACAGAGTATGGCAGTGTTTAACGATTGCTTAATTGCCACGATGATAAGGATGATTGTTGTTGATACTCATCGCGCGATACAATTGTTCCATTAGCACAACACGTACCAGCGGATGCGGTAATGTCAGCGCTGATAGTGACAATTTTACATCAGCTTTGACTAATACTTCTGGCGATACGCCGTCTGCACCGCCGATCACCAGTGCAATATCATCGCCTTGCTGCATGCCATCAGCTAATTTATCAGCCAGCCCTTCTGTCGAAATCATTTTACCTTTGACATCCAATACCCATAGTTGCTCACGCCCTGAAGCATTATGAGCGGCTAATATTGCCTGTCCTTCTTGCTCACGGTATTGTGCCAAATTGGCATCAGAAGGGTTTTTTGCACGCTTTGCGGCAGCAATTTCCACGATTTCTGTACTGAGCATAGGTTGGATACGCTTAAAATACTCATCGAACCCCGTCTGTACCCATTTAGGCATTTTATTACCGACGGTTAAAATCCTTACTTTCATAGCCAGTACCACTTTAATTTTAGTCATTAGTAAAATGTAACAAAAGAATTCTACGCTGAAGTGAACGTAACAAACAAGATTTTACGAAGCTTTTTTATGATTTACTAATCTTCGATAAACAATAGGTCTTACATCAAAGCCTGTATGGTTTGCGAGACAGTATCTTCTGTATTTTGGTCATTATCGCTTACATCAGTTGGGCTAGGTTTTGGAATAATAGTAAGCTTGGCATCAGATTCAAAAACGATGGCTTCCACATCATCGAAACGATGCACTCCTTCAGAGCGCATCGCACATTCAATCTCTTGACGAGTCAGCCGCTCAGCGCGCATGGCATCTGGCAAAAACTGCCCTTGATAGAAAACAATACGCGGCTCTGACAAAATAAAACTGCTAAATTGCGGTGAGATAGAGGCGTATTTCGTAACTAAAAACTGCAATAGATAAAGTACTAAAATCGATGAAACCCCTTCGACAAAAGGAATGTCTTTGAGCAAAATAGTACTGGCACCAAGTGAACCGATCATCACGGTGACGATCCAATCAAAATTATTGAGCTGCGAGGTGGAGCGTTTACCTGAGACTTTAGTCACCAGTACGATCAACACATAAACCATGACAGTTGTCAAAACGATGCGTCCAAGCTTGTCTATATTGTCAAAAAAAACCATGTCCATGATAAATGCTCCTATTAAAATATAAAACCGTTAATCAGCCACAATCATCCAAAAGATTACCCATTAAAGTTAGCCTAACGGATTTTATGTATTAATAGGGAGAAAAATTTGTAGCACCTTGTAGAGGTTTGGCTGAGGTCTCCTCGCTCACATAGTTTTGCGTTTGGGGTCAAGCAGGCGATTGATCGCCCAAAGACTGATGCGAGCACTGACCAGTGTCAGCACCAATATCATCACCAACGATGAGACCAATGGCAATGGTTGCTGGACGGCCATCTCTAGTAGGACTTCGCGATTTACCGCATCAAACAACCAAAACCATATGGCTAAGAAGTAAATGACAGTCAGTAGCCAGACCACCGCGACGCCGCCAAACATTAAGCGATTGATTTCACCGCTATTCAATGCGCGCTGCTGATGTTTGATAAATTTATGAACCGCGATATAAGCCCCGATAATGATAGACAATACCGTTACCAGTTGCGAATTCACAGCAAGCTTGGTTTGAATCATCATAAATATTGCGCTAGCAAGCGTATAGCCTATCGCGAAATATCCTACATATTGTGTCAGTTTAGGCTGCGCTGACTCATGGTTTTTCGGCAGCGGCTTGCCACCTGAATGAGTCTTGGATTTATTGAGATTGGTTGTCTTGCGTGACATAAGTGAACCTTTATAAAGGTGAAAAATAGGATGTGAAAAACACTTAATGCTGCGCCGTCCAATCAAGCATCGCATCTAGCACGGGTCTGGCTGTATAAGCGTTATGTGCTTGCTCACTATTGATGAGTCCAACCACGACATAATCCTGTCCCGACAATCCTTTGACATAGCCTGCCATCGAGGTGACGTTGTTTAAGGTACCTGTTTTTATCCACGCACGACCAATGGCTGCTGATTCTGGTAGGCGTTCACTATGAGCGGTAATGGTGCCACTGACGCCAGCGATACCTAACGAGTTGACGTAAGCGTCAAAACTTGGATGGCTATAAGCATAAGTTAATAGCTCGCTTAGGTTGGCAGCTGTGATGGTACAGTCGCGGCAGAGTCCTGAACCATTGGTCAAATAGGGCGGCTGTGTGCTTAGATTGGTCTGCCACCATTGATTAATAGTTTGCAATGCGACAGGATAGCTCGTCGCAGTCGGCTTGCCAAATTGATACAAGCTATATGAACGATTAATAGCTTTATCGAGTGTTTTATTATCAGCTTTGTCATAAACACCAATCGATAGCGCCACTTGCTCAGTCATCACATTGTTTGAAAAGTGATTGATATCGTAAATCTGCTGCGTCAAATTCAATGATGGGTAGCTGACAATAGGCAGCGGTGATATAGGAAGTGCTGCCAGACCATGCGTTGATTTGGTGCTTTTCATTTTAGTGTAGGGCGCTTCTTGAGTGATGACATGACCACTCAGCGTATTGCCTAGCTCTTGCCATTTTGCGGCAATAACGCGTGCTGCAAAATCTTTGGCATCAGGATAAGCCACATAAAAAGCATGCTCTTGGCAGCTGTTTGGCAACTGAGTATTTAACACCAATTGTTTTGTTTGCCACTCGGGTGCGAGACTATAACGCGCTTGTCCACAGGTCGCCGAACGCGTATTTATGATGCTGGGCAAAGCATAATTTGCTAATTTTGGTGTATAAGTCAGATTTGCTTGGTCATCGTTTAACGGATAGCTTTTGATACCGATGGTACTAAAATTCACCAAAAAACCATCGGGACTGGCGTTATAAGGACGCAGTGGCGAATTGTCAAAGGCGGCAGGGTCTTTACTAACATTTTTAAAGACGCCGCTGTCAATGATAATATCACCGTCGATATGACGGATACCGGACGACTGTACTTTATAAAGGAGCTGTTTTAAACGCTCGTGGGTCATTTTTGGATCGCCGCTGCCTTGAATAATCAAATCGCCATGCAGACGGTCACCGATGACAAGGCCTGTATGATAGACACGGGTATGCCAAACAAAATCAGCGCCTAGGGTGTCTAAAGCAATAAAGCTGGGAACGAGTTTCATGGTGCTGGCAGGCGTGCGAGCGACATCAGATTGATGGTTCAGCAACGGCGAAAATGAAATTTTTATGGAGGCGTTATCAGTACTGATGTCATCAGTTTTATCGTTATTAGCATTGTTGTTAATGACAGCTGTTTTTGCCTTGTCACCCAATATCGTGGGGATGCTCTCTAAGCTTTGATAAGTGTAAGGATCATCGGTGTAAGCATGCAGTTTTTTCTCATGCTTTTCAATGGTACGCTGCTCAATAGTAATCAGCGTACTTTGTTGGCGCAAATGGTTATTACTGGTTTTGTCATTATTATTTTGCGTGGCTTTTTGAGAATTACTTTTTATATCAGCATTTATATTGGCAGTCGGTTTTGGCTGAAGAGCAGTGGGTTTAGATGAGCGGTGTGTGCTGCTATCAATAACCTGAATGGGAGCGGGCAGGTGACTGGCATTTTTATCACCGACTGGTGTGACGATAATACTAATATCAGCCTCTGTTAAATCGGCTCGTGATAATGCTGCTTCGATGGCTTTTGGTAGTGCTGCTTGTGCATGGATGGGCAATAGTGTCGCCGTTGCTAATAACGCCATGATAGGTACGTATTTAGCAGGCGGCTTCGACGGTCGCAGATAACGAAAAAAAGGGAATAATTTGGCAGTAAAAGCAGAGGAATGACGGAGTTTATAGGTGGGTCGCATGAGCATCTTTCATCAGGTGGCAAAAACAGCCTATGGTAACATGAGTTGCCGTTTTCGCGTAGATGGCAGGCGTAGATGAAAACCTGTTTTTATCTGAATTTGCAAAATGCGAACGCACGTTAGCGCACATGTAAAAATGCCATGGCGGTCATGATGGCGTCGTTATAAGCATCGTGAGCGCCTAGATCGGGTATATTATAGTGCGCTAAAATATTGGTCAGATGCTGCGCTTGGATAGATAGCCCTTGGGTTTGACCACTCATGCGCCGACTATATAAATGGCGCAAATCGATGACTTCGTTGGGTAATGCTGTGCCCATATAGCGTTTGACCAGAGGGTTTAAAAACGCTGTGTCTAAACTCGTACAAAACCCCACAATTGGGCGATTACCTATAAATGGCAACAACAGCGCCAGCATCTCATCGTAGCTCATACCATGCTCAACATCGGCAGTACGTAGACCGTGAATCACAATGGTGTCACGGTCTGGCATCACAGGTGGTCTGCATACGATATGCATGCCATTGCCAGTGTCGATTGTATTGTCATTGATATGAATCGCGGCGACAGACAATAAATGGTGATTTTTTGGATTGAGTCCCGTCATTTCGCAGTCAATCGCTATCCATTGCTTAGCCACAGGTTTGGTAAACATCGATGCCAATTCTGGGCGCTGTAGCTGCGTTTTTTGCCAAGCGCAGGATAACTGTGTTAGCCAACTCATAGTTGTCGCTCATCCATTTATGCGATTGTTGTACTTATGCGAGCTCTAGTTGATAATGCTGACGTAGCTGGTTTTTAAAGCTTTTAACAACGGCCAAACATTCTTTTAATAAGTCGCGCTCAAGCGCGGTCAAGGTCATTGGGTTGACTTGCCGTGCATGTTTATCATCGGTTGATAGGGCGACTGATAGGCGCTGTGCCATAAAAAACTCCAAGGCTTCTAGTAAAGTATCCGCTCGCTCTTGGGTCAAGGCGCGCGCTTGTACCAAAGCTTTCAGACGATTTTTACTACTGGGCAGCTCTAAGATATCGTTTTCTAATGCCAAGGTACGAATGCCATGAACCAGTGGAAAGATACCGGCTTTCTTTAGGTCAATGTCTTCTGACCCGGATTTACCACCAAGCAAAGGCACGAACTTTTGCCACCACTGATTGACATCACCGAACTGTAGCGCGGCGCGCGCGAACTGGCGTACAAACATAGGGTCTGACTGCCTGTGGGCAACCTTTAAATGTTGACGCACCTGAGTCAATAATGACTCATCTCCGCAGACATATTCGCCATCGAGTATGGCGGACAAATAAATACCATGCATGGGATCCGTATTTCTAAACCATAAACCAATCTGGGCATTAAACTGTTTTAGCGGCTGTCGCCACATAGGGTTGGTCATCATGATATTACCATCGCACAGTGGATAACCGAGGTCTGCTAAATGCTGATTAAAAGTATCCGCAAATTCTGCCAGATCAGGGTGAGTATAGCCGTCACGTAAGATGAGCGCATTGTCTTGGTCAGTACGCATGATTTGCTCACCGCGCCCCTCGGAGCCCATCACGATCAGGCAGGTATTTGTCATGACCTCATCAGGCACGATAAGCTGCCAGAGCTTAGTAAATACCTGTGCATTCAAGGTCTGTACCATGCGGCTGATATTACCGATTTTGACACCGTTTTGATGTTGTGCGCGAATGTAACGACCGATAAGCTCGACGGCGGTATCTAAGCTCGATAAGTCTTTTGCTTGCTCGATTTGGATACTAATGAGCTGTGAATGATGACCAATATGCGCAAGCATATCGCTTTGTCCCAATATACCGACGACATCCCCATTTTGATCCATCACTGGTAGCCGATGGATGCGATAGCGGGTCATGGTCAATAATGCATCGCCAATCTCATCACTGGCTTTGATGGTACGCAGGTTAAAATTAGCATAGCGCTGGCAGGGGGTAGTGGCTGGATCTTGCTGGTCACTCACGGCGCGGCAAATGTCGGTATCGGTCAAAATACCCAATAGATGACCAGTACCATATTGCATCTCTCCCTCGTTTTTTAGGTGGTCTAAGGGTTGCACCAGTACGTGTTTTAGCCCCGCTTTCGTCATGATAGACGCGGCTTCGTACAAGCTGTTACTAGCGTTGACGATATGGACTGGCAACAGATTGACATCAATGACGGGCTGCAACATGATTTGCTGCACTTCTTGTTGGTCATTGTAGCTGGCAGAGACTATGGATTTATTATTGCGGCGCTGCTGTAATGCCTTTAGCCGTTCGGGCAATTTGTCTGATAGCATTTGGCGTACTAGATGATTTTGGGCGCTGATTTTATCGACTGCGCTACCAGCGACTTGGAGCAGCAAGGTATCCTCAGCGGCTCGAAACTGATAGGTCTGCAGAGCTTCAGTATTAAGGCTATTTTCAGTCAATGATTCAGGCAGACGACGGCTGTCGAACCAATCGTTATTATTGAGATGGTCGGAGTGATTACTACCCAAGTAAGAGACAACAAACTCACCATTAAGCAATTGCTCAATCTGCCCTTTAATGACCACATACAGATATTGCAACTCTTCGGCAGTTAGATTCTCATTTTTGGCAAGGTAGCGGATTTGAGTATTTTTTCTGATGCTTTGACGTTCAGCCAGACTCAATACGTCAAAGGGCGGCTGGGTAAAATCAAGATGGGGCATGGCATCATCCTTGATGGCATATTTGGTAAAAGATAATCGATGATAAAAGACACTTTACTATAGCATTATTAAAGCAGAAAACCTCTAATAACCACAGTAATATTGTGGCTATTAGAGGTTGCTGTTTTTTTTGAAACTTTTGCGTATAAAGCGACTGCTTATACGCCTAGTAATTTTCGAATACGGTTTATTGCTTCACGGCTCTCATCAACACTCGCAACGAGCGCAATGCGCACATAGCCTTGCCCAGGGTTTTTGCCATCAATATCACGTGACAGATAGCGCCCTGCTAGTGCGTGAATATGGGCCTGCTCATACAGTGCTTTGACGAACCGCTCATCATCCCCATCGAACGGCTCAGGGACTTTTATCCAAAAGTAAAATCCAGCCTCAGGCATTCGTAACTCTAGTAGTTCACCAAGCTCAGACATCCACAAGGCAAACTTTTCTTGATACAGAGCGCGATTGTGTGCCACATGCTTTTCATCTTGCCATGCAGCGATCGAGGCGAGCTGATGTGGTATCGGCATCGCACAGCCTTGATAAGTACGATATTGCAGGTAAGCTTGCAAAATATTGGCATCACCTGCCACAAACCCTGAGCGCAAACCAGGCAGATTTGAACGCTTAGATAAAGAGTGAAAGACAATACAGTTTTTGAAATCATGACGACCGAGGGCAGCGCAGGCTTGCAATAGTCCAATCGGTGCCGTATCAAAATACAGCTCGCTATAGCACTCGTCACTGGCAATAATAAAATCGTACTGATCTGACAGACGAATGAGATATTCCCAATCCTCCATCGTCATGACCGAGCCCGTCGGATTGTTCGGACTACAAACAAACAGCAACTGCGTGCGCGCCCAAACATCTTTTGGTACGGCGCGATAGTCACCTTTAAAGTCATCGTCTAGTGTGCAAGGCACAAAATAAGGCTTGGCTTGCGCCAGTATCGCTGCACCCTCATATATTTGGTAAAAAGGGTTGGGCATGACTATTGTAGGAACAGTCGTAGGAGCAGCCATGGGAGAAACGGCAGATAACGGGTCAGAGACAGATAGAGGACTACTTTCTGTATCGCTTACTTTATGATCAACGACTGTTTGTACCAGACTAAAAATAGCCTCGCGTGTGCCCATTACTGGCAATACTTGCGTGTTGGCATCGACATGGTTCAAAAAGAAGCGTTTTTCTAGCCAATGCGCGATGGTTTGGCGCAGCTCAAACATGCCATTAGTCGTTGGATAACGACTTATTTTGTCCAAATTTTCACGTAGTACGTCCAGCACGAACGCTGGCGGCTCATGTTTTGGTTCACCAATACCGAGCTTGATTTCACTGTAGTCATGGGCTGGCACACTGTTAGCAAGCAATGTCGCCATCTTTGCAAAAGGATAAGGATGCAGGTACGTTAAGTTGTGATTCATAAGTAGGGTAACTATAATAGACAATTAATAATAAAGTTATAAAGAAAAATTACATTTAAGCAGTGTAGCACTTCTCTTATTTTTTGTCTTTTACTTCTCATGCTCAAGCTGCTTAGCTATTTAACCATAAATTATAATAACTAATGAAGCCGTCACAGATTTGAAAATCTTAAAAAAAGCTTATCAATTGATAACTTATAACAATACAAAAAACTGCTGTCAGCCCTAATGATAGATTATGGTGAGGATAATTTGATATGCCTAGTATCTCAAAAACTAATGATCTTAACGCGACAGATATTCAAGATGAAAATTTTGATGATGCGCAACAGCGAGCCAAATTCTACGAGCTATTAAAACAGCGGGAGCAAAGCTGGTGGCAAGCTCGCCAGCAATTAATTAGCCATAAAGAACGAAAAATGTTTTGGTACGGTGAAAACAGCTTGATGATGTGGTTACTGTGGCAACTGGTCAGTTACGTGATCGTTGCGATGGTGCTGATGTTGCTTAGCAATCAGCTCGGTATTTTACTGCCCTTATGGCAATATATAGCCTTATTTATCGTACAGACAGTGATTTTTGTGGCCATGCTCGCTTCCAAAAGTCGAATGGCAGACAGCTTGCAACGTAAAATAGATAAAGATGAGTTGATGCGTGAAGAGGCACTGAATGAGATGATTATCTTAGCAGAGGACAGCCTTTATCCCGATGTGCATGCCAAATCGCCTATTTCTCTAAGACAAATCTATGAGTGTTTTGGCAGAGATTTTCATTTAGCAAGTTTACATTGTTTGCTGCAAAAAGAGGTCAACGCTGGGCGCTTAATACTGACGCAAAAACAGATTGAAGCAGAGATTCTGCCACCAGATCTTGCGGATGATGAGCTCAATGAGCACGCTAGCGAAATGATATATAAAAGCACCTTATAAAAGGTGCTTTTAATATTAACGGGTTAAGAAATACAAAGCATGTCATCAATGAATGGATGATACACACTGAGTATTTATCTTAGACTTATCTTGTAAGCCCATTTGTTCAATCACATTTACTGTAAGCAGCAGGCTGTTCTCTTTGCATACTGAGACTGGCCATCAAAGCTGATCGTAGTGCGTCAAGTCTAGCAGCAGATAGCGGTTCATCATTTTGATCGCTGATATAAAACATATCTTCTGCACGTTCGCCCAAAGTGGTGATACGCGCCGCATGCACCTCAATTTTCTCCTGCAAAAACACCTGTCCTACTCTTGCCAATAGTCCCGGCTGATCAAGGGTTTCTAAGCTCATAATATGCTGATCAGAAGCCTCGTTAAACTCAAAATTAATCACCGTGGTCACTTCAAAATGTCTAAGCTGACGCGGTATGCGCTTATTGGTAAGTTTCAGTAATGTCGGGTCTTTAAAGGCATTGATTAGGCGCTGTTTGAGCTCTTGTTGACTGTCCTCATCGACCAATAGTGTGCCACTGGGATCGAGCAGTACATAGGAGTCCAAAGCAAAATCGCGGGTAGCAGTAATGATACGGGCGTCTAAAACATCCAAGTTCATTTGATCAAATACAGCCATGGTGACTGCAAACAGGTTCGTCTGATCTTGGGTATAAACAAAGACCTGTACCGCATCAAGGGCCAACTCACGATGCTCACGTAATACCACCAATGGCGGGCTATCTGCATTAGAAGCAAGACCAATCGGCGGATGGTTCAAAATGGCTTCGGTATGCCATAAGATGTCTTCAGGAATTTCTCTCAAGAAATATTCATCACCCAAATCATCCCATAGCCTCAAGACTTCATCGCGATTCATGTGTTGATTGTTGACATTATCGAGCATCGCTAAGGCTTGGGTACGTGTGGCACTGATCATATCTTGGCGATTAGTAGGTGCATCGATATCAGCGCGCAAAATGCGCCGAGTTTGTGAGTATAACTGTTTCATTAATGTGGCACGCCAGCTGTTCCACAACTGTGGATTGGTCGCATTCATATCCGCAACAGTGAGTACATATAAATGATTAAGGTGGGTGACGTTACCGACTAAATTGGCAAAAATAGTGACCACTTCTGGATCTGAGATGTCTTTTTTCTGAGCAGTCATCGACATCAATAAATGATAGCGAGTCAGCCAACCGACCAAATTGGCATCTGCCAGACTCATACCATGCGCCAAACAAAATTCAGTCGACTCGGTTTGACCAAGTTCACTATGGTTGCCACCGCGACCTTTGGCAATATCATGGAACATGGCGGCCAGTACCAAGATTTCCTTGCGCTCGATACGCTGAAAGATAGAGCTGACCAGTGGGAAATCTTCATAAAACCGTGGGTCGGTGAAGCGATGTAAAATCCGAATCAAAAATAAGGTATGCGCATCAACCGTATAACGGTGAAATAAATCATATTGCATCAGACCGGTCACCTGGGCGAACGCAGGAATGTAGCTGCCTAAGACGCCGTAGCGATTCATGGCACGCAGGCGATGAAACAGATAATTCTGCTCTTTTAAATTGGCTAAAAAGAGCGCTTGGTGAGCGGGGTTATCACGGTAGACTTGATCGATGCCACGCGCGGCGATTTTTAGCGCACGCAACGTATGAGTACGCACGTTTTTGATACCGTACTGACCCATCAGTAAAAACATCTCTAGGATAGAGTCAGGATGCTGGGCAAAAACCCGATGATGCGCCATGGCGATTTGGTCACCAACTTGGTTAAAGCGCGCGTTGATTGGCTGCTTTTTCGGACGCTCATCATCAGGTAACTGCGGCTCTATAATCGTCTCGTAATAGTGATTGGTCAGCATCTCAGACAGCGTTGATATCTGCATGGCACAGCGATAATAGTCGCGCATAAAACGCTCGACGGCGGCATTTGGCTGATCGTCTGGCTGCGTCTCATAACCCATCAACTGGGCAATTTCACGCTGATAATCAAACAGCAGCTTGTTTTCATTGCGACCAGTCAATACATGCAGATAATGACGTATTTGCCATAAATAACCTTCTGCAAAGTTCAGCTCATCGAACTCTTTTTCAGTCAAAAAGTTTTGTTGTACTAAGTCATACAGCTTACCCACTCGAAAATAGCGTTTGGTTACCCAGCCGATGATATGAATGTCGCGTAGACCACCAGGGGCGGTTTTTATATTGGGTTCAAGGTTGTACTCGGTGGCATTGTGCTGTAAATATCGCGCTTTAGCTTCTGCGATTTTTACTTCAAAAAACTCACGTGGCGACCACTGTTTATTGACAATTTGAACGGGCACATCCTGTAAAGCCTCATTACCAATTAATAGCCGAGCTTCTAGCTGTGCACTGGCAATGGTGTGATCGAGCGACGCCTCTAAAGCGTCATTAACACTACGTACCGAGAGAGCAGGCTCTAATCCTATATCCCACAATAGCGCCACCAACCGATCTATTTTCCCACTGGCATCAGCGCCAATCTCATCAGGAGAGAGCAATAAAATGTCGATGTCTGAATAAAGCGACAGCTCGCCGCGACCATAACCGCCTGTGGCAAATAAAGCCAAATCTGTTTTATCCAGCTCAAACCAGTTAAACAAGGCAATCAGCAATTCGTCGATCGCACCAGAGCGTGCCGCGACCAATTGACGAATATTGACACCGCGCTCAAGTGCACGGTTCATATCCTGATTAATTTGAGTCAACCAGTGAGGAATACCCAGTAGCGACTTTTCAGTGACAGGAGTGTCCGCTAGCAGTGACGCGTTTGTCGCTATATCCTTTGATAATAGAGGTAAAGGTGTCAGATCGATAGAAGCGACATCACAAGTAAACATGAGTGTTATCCCGTTAAGAGTTTAAAAATAAAACGTTTCAGCTGAAAAGCGTAGAATCAACAGTGTGCTGGTAGCTGACAAAAGCCACAAGTAGAAGTTACCAATATAAGTTATTAAGTCATCAGAGTATAAAGATAAAAAGCGGGTGAGCACAATACTCAATATGACCTAATTATTGGCCAAAAAAAAGACCGCCTAGGCGATCTTTTTTGATATTACTGGGTCAAAAAACTCAAATCTTCTTCAGGGCGAGTGGTAAACACCTCACAGCCATTATCGGTCACGACCATCGTATGCTCCCACTGTGCTGACAGCTTACGGTCTTTAGTAATCGCCGTCCATTCGTCAGGCAAAATCTTGGTTTGCCATGTACCTTGGTTAATCATCGGCTCGATGGTAAAGGTCATGCCTGTTTTTAGCTCAAAGCCTGTGCCTTTTTTGCCATAGTGCATGACTTGCGGCTCATGGTGAAACTCATTACTAATGCCGTGACCACAGAACTCGCGAACGATACTAAAACGCTCAGGCTCGACCACTGCTTGGATAGCAGCACCGACATCACCTAGACGCGCACCGTTTTTGACGACACTCATACCAGCATATAGGGCGTCTTGTGCCACTTTGCAGATACGCTGTGCCATGATAGAGCCGTTACCAACGATCCACATTTTTGAGGTATCGCCATAGTAGCCATCTTTTATCACGGTCACATCGATATTGATGATGTCACCATCTTTGAGTAGCTTGTTTTCGGCTGGAATACCATGACAAACCACATGGTTAATCGAGGTGCAAATTGATTTTGGGAAGCCATTGTAGTTAAGCGGTGCAGGAATAGCCTGTTGCACATTAACGATATAGTCATGGGCGATTTGGTTAAGTGCCTCGGTACTGATGCCAACTCGAACGTGCTCATCGAGCATGACAAGGACATCACTGGCAAGTTTACCGGCCACGCGCATTTTTTCTATGGCTTCTGGGGACTGGATAAGAGATTTTTTAGTCATCATTATATTACTTATAGTTATGGAATTAATGGCTTGAATTATAACATAAATGAAGACGCCGCTGTTTTACGTTAAGTGATAGTGAACCTATCATTATTATTGATAATAATTGCTTTACAGCGAAGTAGGGACAGTTGTGACCCTCTAGTCACGATAATATATTCATATTTTGACAATTTAGTTGAATGTTACAGAAGATATAAGTAATGTAATTTTGCATGCTAAAGGAATTAGCAGCAATCTTTGCCGATATTATGAGGTAAAGATAATCAAAATTAATGATAACAAGGACGTTATTATGACGCTAAAATCTTCTCTAGCTTCGGCTTTCACGCCCAGCGCATTTCTCCCCTCACTTGGTGTTATCGGCGCCGGTGTACTTTTAATGGCTTTACAAACCACCTCAGCTCAAGCTGCTGGTCAATACTATAATTGTGCCAACTCAACCGGATGTAAGCTGGTCAGCAACAAATACTGGACGTCAAATCATACTGATACAAAATACCCAATTGTTATGGCACATGGTCTTGGCGGCTTCACTAACTTGTTTGGGGTTATCGATTACTTCAATGGCATTCCTCAAGAGTTGATGAAAGGCGGCTCAGAGGTATATACCACCAAAACGTCAGCCGTCAATAATAGTGAGATTCGCGGAGAGCAACTGCTACAACAAGTCAAAACCATCACTGCCATTTCAGGTGAGCCTAAAGTCAATTTATTTGGACATAGTCAAGGCGGTATAGATATTCGCTATGTCGCTGGCGTCGCGCCAAAATATGTCGCATCAGTTACGGCAGTATCAAGCCCAGAACAAGGTTCAAAAACGGCAGATTTTGTCAAAAACACCCTTGAGCCAAACAACACCACAGGTAATCCATCCAACGTCACAACACAGCTAGTCTCAGGCGTGTTCAATTTGATTGGTGGCTTTACAGACGTTGGTTCAGGTATCAGTTTTAAAGAGATACAAGAGCAAGATGGCTGGCAAGCGCTCGTGGCTTTATCAACTGATGGTACTGCTAAGTTCAATGCCAAATTTCCCGCGGCAATGCCAAAAAACTATTGTGGTCAGCCGACCAGTACTGCTGTCAATGGTATCAAATACTATTCGTTCAGCGGGGTGGGGCAAATAACAAGCGCACTTGATCCTAGTGATTATCTATTGGCAGCAACGGGCGTACCGTTTGCAGGCGAGTCTAATGATGGATTGGTGTCTGCTTGCTCAAGTCGTCTTGGTTATGTGATTCGGGATAATTATAGAATGAACCATTTGGATTCAGCCGATCAAGTATTGGGTCTGACGGCATGGGGCGATTCTGAGCCAAAATCTATCTATCGTACTCAGGTCAATCGTCTTAAAAACGCTAACCTTTAATAATGTAAGCTTTTAATAACATACGCTTTTAAAAACATAAGCCTTTAAGCTGACTTATAAAAAGAACCCTCATCTATGTCGAATAATCGCCGCCCAGCCTATCTACCAATAGTTATAATCGCCGTGGTTAGCATAGCCATAACGGCGGCGGTGATTATGTGGTTCAAACCTGATAATACACGTATGGCTACAGCGCAACCAGTATCCAGTGCCCTCACTAGTGAGGCTGATGCTACTCTATCAACTGCGCTGGATAATGGCCAAGTAGTGCAAACAACAGCCGCCCAAAACCAATCTCTATTTGTCACTGGATTGGAGCGTTTGCCGCGCTCATTACAAGGCACGCAAATTGACGGCGAAATCATCATTGATGAAAATAAGCAGTTGGTCGTCACTGAAGGTCTACGGCGTTTATTCGATTATTTTTTGTCGGCGCTGGGTGAAGAAGATGAAGCGGTTATTTATACCCGTGTTGAAAGCTATATTCGTCACCACACGCCAGAGCCAGCCGCTAGTCAAGCGGTCGCTATATTTGACCAATATATTACCTATCTTAAAGCCATTCCTGAAATAGAACAACGTTACGGTAATCTGCAATTACAAGCGGCAAAAAGCGGTGAGCTGGATCTAAATGTCGTCGCTCAGCAAAAGCAAGATGTAGCCAAGTTGCGTCAGCAGTATTTTACTAAAGAAACCATTACCGCCTTCTTTGGTGCAGAAGAGGAGTATGATGATTATAGTATGGAGATGGTTAGAATTAACCAAAACCAGCAACTAACGGATGTGCAAAAAGAGGCGGCGCGGCAGAACTACATTAGCCGTATGCCGGATAATGCGCTCAAAGCCGGTATCACCCAGCAAGCCAATCTGAACGAGCTGATGAATCGCACAAAACAGATGCAAGCAAAAGGGGCAACGGCTCAGGAATTGTATAACATGCGTCGTGATCTGGTAGGTGCTCCAGCCGCCGCACGCCTCGCGCAAATTGATGCAGAAGATGCTAACTTTGCTCAACGTTTCGACCAATATCAAGCCCAAAAACAGCGCTTATTTAGTCAAAGTGCAGATAAAACGCAAGCACAAACCCAAATCAATCAAATCGAACAGCAGCTATTTAGTGAGGCTGAACGCAAACGTTTGGTAGGCTATGCTGCTTTGCAAAAACAGAACCTCGCCAATCTAGAGTAATGCCTAGCATAAATGAGTAAAACGGTGATTTTAACGAGAAATTATCGGTTTTTAGGGTATATTCGAGAAGTTATAGAAAAAGTGTTAGCAGTTAATGTACCGTCTAACAATAGAGGTTAGCAAAAAGACTATAGAGCGCAACAAATAACAGGGTCATCATACACTCAATCTATAATGACAGTTAAGCTCCAGTTGTGCATAATGACCGCATTGTTGAGAGTAATGAATAAAACAGTAAATTAATCATAATAAAAACGAATGTTTAGGATAAGAGCTATTTCTTATTCTAAAAAAACCACTATAGGAGTTTATATGAAAAACATGACTAAAATGATGATGGCAGCGACGCTTGCGGTAGGTACATTGGCTGCTGGTTGCCAAACCACCCCTAGCGTAACAGCGCCAGTGACTCAACCAATTACTTCTAATACGCTACAAGCATATGATTGGCAGCTTGTTGACGCAAAACGCAGCAATGGCGATAAAGTTAGCCAATTGTTCTTTGATCCAGCGAAGCCGTTGACGCTAAAGTTCTTCAAAGATAGCGGCAGTGACCGTGTGACCTTTATGAACACCTGTAATAACATGGGCGCTGACTACAAGGTTGTGAATGGCAATGTCGTATTAGGCAACGTTTTATCTACTATGATGGCATGCCCTGAGCCACAAGCAAGTTTTGATACTGCGACTTTAGCGACCGTACAAGGTAAATATAGCATCAGTAAAAATGCCAATAACACGCCTATCTTGACCATTACCAATAGCAATCAAGTTGCTCATTTCAAAGCCGTTTCTAAATAATTCAAGCATTACAGATGGTTTCTAAATAGTATTTGCTAAAAGCAATGTTGAATAAAAGTTAGATGTAGTTTTAAAAATGCCTCACTATCTAGTGGGGTATTTTTTTGTCCAAAATTTGGCATGGTTTACGCTACACTGTCATTTGCTATTAAGTAAAGTCTTTAGGCTAGGATATTTTAATGCACTCAATCTTTTAACCTTAATTGTTAAGATTCTCAGTATGCAATAATCAACACTTTATTGGACGTTATTTTATGTCAAAAATGCTTGTATCAAAATCATCCGTCAATATACGAACGATAAGTAATATCACTGCACTAACGACTTTTATTCTGTTGACGGGTTGTCAGACCTTGCCTAGTACGATATCTAAAACGATGCAAGCACCTGCTAATAATATGAGTGCGAGCAATCCACTAACGGCGCAAATGTCAGCGATAGATCGGCAAGGGCGCATTGCCTATGTCGAGGAGCAAGGAATCGGAGCTGCAAAGATATCGACGCTTTATAGCATTCGTCCTGATGGTAGTGATCGTCAGTTAATCGATCAGCTTAATGGTTATATTTATGCGCCAGCGTGGTCAGCTGATGGGCAACTGCTGGGATATAGTAAACAAGCGCCGCGCCAGCATCCTAAGATTTATATCTATGATCGCAAAAGCAACATCCGTAACCTTGTGGTAAATGCTGAAGGCAGCAATATGTCAGCGTCGTTCTCACCTGATGGGCAAAAACTCCTCTATAGCTCGACGGTCGGCGGCAATGCTGATATCTATGAGATACGTCTGAGCGATGGTAAGACCACACAGCTCACTACGTTACCGAGCACGGAAGTACAGCCAAGTTACGCCAGTGATGGGCAAAGTTTTGTCTATACCAGTGATAAAGTCCGCGCTGGACGCCCACGTATCTATCGCTATCACTTCGAGACTGCTAGTGCCACGCCTGTGCCAACAAGTGGCTATGTCGCCAGTCCGCAACTGAGCTTGGACGGTCAGCGTATGGCATATCTCAATGGTCGCAAGGCTGCGGTGATGACGCTGAGTACTGGGCAAGTTATCAATCTAGCAGAGACTGGACTTGATGAACCAGCGCGTCTGTCACCATCTGCACAGTATGCTGTCTATCCGACAAAGCTTTCACAAGTGGGCGGTCAAAACGGCGGCAGCTTGGTCATTCACTCATTATCTGGTAATACAAGTTATGCGATTGGCAGTAAGGTGGGCGGAGTCGTGCGCTCGCCGATATGGGGACGTTAAAGGCAAAACCTATGTATTATGTAATAGAATGTATATATAATCCTTGATAAAGCAACATAAGTTGATTTAAAAAATGTAAACTTGGCAGCATTAATTCGAGTGAGCATCATCCACATAATACCAATTTGTATAACCAATTCATTGAGCTAATAGATTGGGTGAGCAAAAGGAGAATACGCGCAATGCAAGAAGCTTTTTTAGTCTTTATCACTAAAATCAGTTTATATCCCACGATTATTTTTACAGGGCTTGTGATGTTCGTCACCTTATATTGGGTTGTGTCTTTACTCGGCATGGCAGATATGGATAGCGTGGACCTTAGTGAGTCAGGCGGTGATGCTGATGTCTCTACCTTGTCATCGACTGGCTTTTTTACCGGTCTCATGCTCAAGTTTGGTCTTTACGGTGTCCCTTTAATCATCATACTAAGCTTAATTAGCTTGATCGGTTGGTTGCTTAGCTATTTATATACCAGCTTTTTACACCAATATTTCGATTCTGGCGTTCTGTATTATTTATTCGGTACAGGGGCGCTCATTTTCGTATTGGTCGTCTCTATGTGGTTGACAGGTATTATTATTTCGCCGATTCGCAAAAATATCGCCAAAATTCCCAAACGTAATTCGTCTAATAATGTGGGTAAGATCGCTGTTGTGCGTACCCTTAGTGTCACAGATAAACATGGCGAAGCAGAGCTAAATGATGGCGGTGCAGGATTGATATTAAAGATTCGTTCAGACACCAATGATGGTTTGCTAAAACAAGGCGATAGAGTGATGTTGATAGAGTATTTAGACGAAGCCAATACCTACCGAGTTGCTGTCGTCAAAGATAAAAAAATATTGTAAAAGTATGAATACAACTAATTGTTTTTAGAAGTAATTGATTGTCAGAAATAGCGAGTTTTTAGAAATAGTACGAATCGTTTTAAATTTGGTTATAGTCGGTTCAATGTAGTTCAGATATCAGAATGGTGCGTGACAGGGCTATAAAGCGTACATGTTATAAAAGGTGCTGTAAATTGTAGATTTAGCAGGCCTGATAGCGTATCTGATTTATATTGAATGGATTATGGAATGTTTTAATTAAAGGAATGGATATGGACACACTCATTATCGTCGGCGTGGTTGTAGTGCTGGCGTTTGTTTTTATGATGGTCGCACTACTGATGCTCAAGGCCTTCTACTTTAAGGTCGAGCAGGGCAAAGCACTCATTATCAACGGTGTGAGTAAAATTGCCGTACGTTTTGATGGTGGTTTTGTTTGGCCAGTCATCAATAAAAAAGAATTGATGCGAATCTCGCTTATCACCTTAGAAGTGGACAGACGCGGTAAAGAAGGTTTGATTTGCGCAGACAACATGCGTGCTGATATCACCGTGGCATTTTATTTACGCGTCAATGAGACCGAAGAGGATGTGCTAAAAGTCGCCAAATCGGTTGGGGTAGAGCGTGCGTCAGATAAAGTCGCTGTCAACGAGCTGTTTAATGCTAAGTTCTCGGAAGCCTTAAAAACGGTTGGTAAGCAGATTGATTTCGTCAAACTGTTTGAAAACCGCAGCGAGTTTCGTGACAGTATCGTTCAAGAAATCGGTAACGATCTGAATGGCTATGTCTTAGAAGATGTGGCGATTGATTATTTAGAGCAAACGCCAAAAGCGTCATTAGATTCAAGTAATATCTTAGATGCTGAAGGTATCAAAAAGATTACTCAATTAACGGCCTTTCAAAACGTTATCACCAACGAGCTTGAGCGTGATGAAGAGCTGGCGGTTAAGAAAAAGAATGTCGAAACCAGAGAGGCGATGTTAGAGCTTGAGCGTCAGCAAGCCGATGCCGAAGCCAAACAGCAACGTGAAATCTCGTCAGTGATTGCACGCGAAACGGCTGAAACTCGCAAGATTGAAGAAGAAGAGCGTAAAAAGTCTGAAACAGCCGTTATCTCAGTTGAGCAGGATTTGGCCATTCAGCGTGAGAATCAGCAGCGTGAAATCGAAGTAGCAGGTCAAAATCGTCTGCGTGCAGTCGTCATCGAAGAAGAAAAAGTCACGCGTGCCCGTGATTTAGAAATTGTCTCTCGTGAGCGTGAAGTTGATCTGCAACGTATCGAAGCCGAACGTGCGATTGAGCTTGAGAAAAAAGAAATCGCCAATGTCATTCGTGAACGTATCGCAGTGGACAAAACCGTTGCGCAAGAAGAAGAGCGTATCAAAGAAGTCCGCGAAATTAGCGAAGCTGAGCGTTCTAAGCAAACACGTGTGCTAGCAGCAGAAGCCGATGCGGAAGAAATCAAAGTACGTCAGGTGAAAAAAGCCGAAGCAGAAGAGCTGTCTGCCAAGCATAAAGCCGTCGAAATCACTACGCTTGCCGCTGCGAATCTTGAAGCATCCGCCAAAGATTCAGAAGCCAAAATTAAAATGGCCGAAGGTATCAAGGCAGAAGAGTCAGCACATGGCTTTGCTGAAGCGGCTATCCAAGAAGTCAAAGCGGCTTCTTTGGAAAAAGAAGGCATTGCGAAAGCCAATGTTATCAAAGCAACTGGACAAGCTGAAGCGCAATCAGATCGTGAAAAAGGCATGGCAGACGCTGAGGTTATCGCGGCTCGCGGTGAATCTACCGCCAGAGCTGAGCGTGAAAAAGGCATGGCAGATGCTCAAGTCATCGCGGCTCGCGGTGAGTCAAATGCTAAAGCAGAACGTGAAGTTGGATTGGCAAAAGCCGAAGTTACTCGTGCACATTTCCAAGCCGAAGCAGATGGTCTGGTCGAGAAATTCAATGCCATGGGTAGCATGAGCAAAGAGGCGCGTGAGCACGAAGAGTTCCGTATGAGTCTTGAAACAGCATTGCAAGAAGCGCTTGCTTCGATTGATGCTGGTAAAGAGATTGCGAAAGAAAATGCTGAAGTATTGGCTGTGGCGTTACAGAAAGCCAAAATTGATATTGTTGGCGGCGAAGCACATTTCTTTGATAACTTTGCCAAATCATTGTCTATCGGTAAAGCCATTGATGGCCTAGCAGGTAAGTCAGACACATTGAGCGGTATCATCAATGGTGTGATGGCCAGTCAAGCCATGAAATCAAACCAGAAAAGTGATGATAAAACGACTTATTAATAGGGTCTAAATGTCTAGTGTTATTGGGCAAGTATTAGTGGACAAGTTTTTGTCTAACAGTATGAATGAGTAATATTTTCTAAAGTAAAAAATCTGTCGTGTAGGCGGCAGATTTTTTTGCTAACTCAGGGTGATTTAGAACGACGAATCATGATGAGTTGGTTAATCTAAAAAAATAGCAGTGACCACTCGTTTTTTTAGATTAGCCAAGTGCTACTTTATCAAATGCCTTAATATTTCCTTATTTTCTCTATTGCCCAAAATTCTCTTATTATGTAAAAACAGAAACGGACGAGCAACGATGGCGGACACGCAAAACTCAACAAATTCAGACAGCAATGATAATGCTAATCAAGCCAACCAAACCGATCAGGCCGTTGCTTCAGGCAATGCTTATGAACTCATCAAAAAGCGTTTAACCGAACAAGGTAGCCGCTTAGAGCAGCAGACACAGACGCTAAATAATGCGCGTCTCGAAGAGTTTGGCAGTACCCAGATGCAAGTTATTGCCCGTACTCGTATTCGTACCGAGCACAACTGTGTGGCACAAGACATGGTGCAGGTAGGCGATTATTTGCTATTTGGCTATAACGTCTTTATGGGGCTCAAACGCGCGAGCAATATCAAGGATGTATTGTCGCTATATCGTCTGAACGAGCCAGCTGGTAATGAAGAAGAGTATCAGCTTGAAGAGGTTGACTTAAAAGGCACTTTTTTGGCTCAAGACGCCTTTGTCCAAGACTTTAATGAGCTGTATCGCTATTATAAGCAAACACGCCTGATTCAAATAACGGTGAAAGACAGCAAATTGCTGTTGGCGTTTCAGATTGGCGAGCGTATCACCGATATTCGAGTGTTCCGTTTTGCGCTAGATTTTAGCCAAGGCACACCAGAGTCGGCGCAAGTCGCTTATGTGGACAATCGAGGCGAGCGTGATATTGAGCTGCCGCCTGCTTATGATTTCGACTGGATTGATACCACCCGCGATCAAATGGTGAATGGCAAATATCCGCATATGAATATCTTAGACACGATATTTGTGGAAACGGTCGGTGGAGATTTGACCATCAAGATTGAGGACAATACGCAGTCAGGTCAGGGTATTTATAGCGAACCGGTCAATGACCGTACTCAGTCGCTGACCGATGCCGAGATTGCGTATGCCAAAGTGGGCAGTCTAATATTGCTTAAAATATTGCCTTATCGTGAAGAGGACTACCGTTATTTCGTTTATAACACCTTGACCGAAGCGGTACTGCGATTGGACGCGATTGGACAGTCGTGTGTTCAGCTACCAGAAGACCACGGCATTATGTTTCCGGGTGGTTATTATCTACAGACTGGTGAGTATAAGCTGTTCGAAGCCAATAATGTTGGCGCTACTGACTTACGGTTTAAGCGCAAAATTGTGTCGCCGAATGGGGAAGATGTTCTATTCTTATTTTACGACAGAGACTTGGGCGTCACGGGGCTGTTTCCTTATAACTTGATTAAAAAGCAACTGGCAAACCCTATCTATTGTAACGGTATGGCCTTGGCTGAGAATGGTCGCTTGGTGCTGTTTAGTGACCAAAGCGAGCCGTCTCGTATTCACCCGATGCAAATATGGCATACGCCTTATGCCTCACACGAGTATGTGAGCGAGCTGCCAGAGAGCACGAGTTTTTATGGCAAGATTGGTAATAAAGAATTGGTACGCGGTATCTCAGATCTTTATAGCATTACCCGCCTGATTGACAATCAAAGCGTGTCACAGAAGCTCTATGAAGAGCTTACCAATAATACCAGCCGGCTCTTTGACAGCTATTACTGGTTGTCTGAGCCTGAGCTAAGCGAAGTCGCCAGTAGTATTAAAGAAGTGACGGCCACGGCTGAGCTGGTCATTGATGAGTTCGCCAAAGTACAAAGTATCCAGAAGCAAACCCAAACCGCACTAGCCGATGCTGACACGCAGCAAAGTGAGATTTTGCGGCAGATACGAGTCACTAGCTTTGAGTCGGCCAGTGATTATGTCGATCAGCTGTCAGCATTAAGACGCCAAAAAGGCCGTTTGGTCAGCTTAGAAGATTTGCGTTATCTGGATGCTGATAAGTTACAAGCATTGCAAAAGCAATTAGAGGAAGCAGAGAGCGAGCTCGCTGAAAAAACCGTGCTGTTTTTAAGTGGCGAAGAGGCGCTCTCAAGTTACGAAGGCATATTAGTCGATGTCAGTGAGCGTTTAAACACCGCTGAAACCAATGCCGAGCTAAAACCTGTACTGGAAAAAATTGATGAGACGGCACAAGGGTTAGATTTATTAACCGAGTTGCTAGGCACGTTGGATGTGGCTGATGCTACGGTGCGTACGCAAATCATCGATGACATATCGACCATTTATGCCAGCTTGAACCAGAGCAAAGCCAAGCTCAATCACAAACGCAAAAATCTAGGCTCAGCGGAGGCCGTTGCGCAATTTGGCGCGCAGTTCAAGCTGTTCGGTCAGTCGATTGCCAATGCGTTATCCATTGCCAATACGCCTGAGAAATCAGACGAGCAAATGGCAAAGCTATTGGTACAGCTAGAAGAGTTAGAGAGTCAATTCGCTGATCCAGAGACCAACAGTGGCGATCAGTTTTTAGCAGACATCATCAGTAAACGTGAAGAGATTTACGAGACCTTTGAAAACCATAAGCAGCAATTGCTCGATGCTCGTAACCGTAAAGCGCAAAACTTAGGTGATGGCGCGCTGCGGATGCTTGAGAGTATTAAAAAACGCACGCAAAGTACTGGCGTCACAGGCTTTACAGAGGAAGAGGCGTTAAATACGTATTTTGCGGCTGATGGTCTGGTACAAAAAGTCCGTAACATCGCAAAAGAGCTGCAAGCGATGGGCTTTAGCGTCAAAGCAGATGACATCGACGCCCGCCTAAAAGCCATTCAAATCGAGAGTTATAAGAGCCTAAAAGACAAGTCGGACTTGTTTGAAGATGGCGGTCAGATTATTAAACTGGGCAAGCACCGTTTTTCGGTCAATACTCAGCCATTAGATTTGACCTTATTGAGCCGTCAGCAGTCAGATGGCAAGCGTGTTTTAAATCTACATTTAACAGGTACAGACTATTATGAAGTGCTCAATAATATTGAGCTGAACGCCCTGCGTCCGTATTGGGACATGAATATCGCCTCTGAGTCCGATGCTGTTTACCGTGCCGAGTATTTGGCCTATAGCATTATCGAGAGTGCTAAGAACAGCCAAGAGGGTTTGACTGAAACGCGTCTATATCAAGCATACGATGCGACGGTCATTACCCTTGATGTGAATGGCGATATTGATAATGACAGCCCATTGTCCAAACTGGTCAAAGCTTACGCCACCCCTCGCTATCAGCTCGGCTATGACAAAGGTATTCATGACCATGATGCCACGCTATTATTGATGCAAATACTGCCGACGCTGCGCGAAGCTGGCTTGCTGATTTATACCCCGCAAGTACGTGCCTTGGCGCAATTATTCTATTGGCAGCTGAATATCGTACAAGCGCTGGGCTTAGACAGCTTGTGCCAATTTGGCTATGACGCTTGGTTAAATGAATCCGTGCTGACGCGCGCGAGCAACTGGACGGACAGAGCCGCGACCGCCGAGCAACTGCACCGTGCATTGGGCAGTGATACGGCTAAGTCTCTATTGGTCGAAGATATGAGCCAAGTGATGCGTCATTTTGTTATGGCTCATAATGATGACAGTCTTAGCGCTGATAACGGTTCTAGCATTGATAAAGAGGGTAGCGTTGATAACGGTGCTAATATCTTCAAACCAAGCTATGTCCAGCTTGCTTGCGAATATTTGGTTAGCGTGATGGGGCAGTCGGTTGAAACCAATGCAGGTGCATATAACACAATAAACTGGCAAACCAGCCAACAAGCGCAGCAGTTGTGTGAGCAGCTAAGCCAAACGCTAAATAGTGCCTCAGGTAGCATGCAAGCGACAGCCAGTTTTGACCAACTACAATCTTCTATTAGCAAGCTTGGATTCCAACCAAAATCAGCCTATGAGCTATTGGCAACATGGTTCTATGCATTACTTGAGAAAACTTATGGTGGGAACGAATCGGCTAATGTAGCAACTGATGTTACCAATGAAACAGGCGAAGCACTCAGCGAAGCGCAGCTTGCCGAGATTGAAGAGCAAAATGCTCTACGCAAGCAGCAGTTAGAAAGTGGCCGTCATTATGTGCCGGAGGCGATTGCCGTTTTACTCACGCAATTGAACGATGTTCAACGTGAAGCTTTGGTGCAACGATTGATTGATTCAGGCGCGAGCTTTAATAAAGGGCGAAGTGCTAACGGATTGGGTAATCAAGGTTTAAACAGTACAGATGCAAATGCCAAACAATCTGCCTTATCATTCTCCTCAATCACCTCATCGACTATGTCATCGATCACGTCATTGACCAGTATTAATAATCCGCTCAATCAAGTACAAAGCTTTGAGCGTAGCACGGGTAAGGTATCGCTTGAGATACAAGTGAATAATCTACTGGGTGAGCATCCACGTATTAATCAGCAGACCTTAACTTTTGCGGTTGATGATTTCTTAAATCGTCTGCATCATCATGATACCCAAGTTATCCCTGCCTATAGACGCTATCTGACCATGCGCTCAGAGATATTGCATGACTCAAAAGAGACGTTGCGACTGGACGAATTTATGCCGCGTCCATTGTCCTCCTTTGTACGTAACCGTCTGATTAATGAGAGCTACCTGCCTCTCATCGGTGACAACCTCGCCAAACAGATGGGTACGGTCGGTGAAGACAAGCGTACCGATTTGATGGGTATTCTCATGATGATATCGCCACCAGGGTATGGTAAAACCACTTTGATGGAGTATGTGGCAAATCGTCTTGGCCTTATCTTTATGAAGATTAACTGTCCGTCACTTGGTCATGATGTGACGTCCTTAGATCCTGAAAAAGCGCCCAATGCCACTGCACGAGAAGAGCTGAATAAAATCAACTTAGCTTTTGAGATGGGCAATAATGTCATGCTTTATCTCGATGATATTCAGCATACGCATGCGGAATTTTTGCAGAAATTTATCTCACTCGGTGATGGCACGCGCCGTATCGATGGCGTCTGGCAAGGCAAAACCAAGACCTATGACATGCGTGGCAAAAAGTTCTGCGTGGTCATGGCGGGTAACCCATATACCGAGAGTGGCGAGGCATTCAAAGTGCCAGACATGCTCGCCAACCGTGCCGATATCTATAACTTAGGCGATATCATGAGCGGTATGGAAGAAGTGTTTGCGCTCAGTTATATCGAGAACTCGCTCACTTCTAACACCGTTCTCGCGCCACTGGCCAACCGTGACCTAGCGGATGTTCATCGTCTCATAAAAATGGCGAAAGCGGACAATGCAAACCTTGCCCAAGCCCAAAGCAGCGAGCTGACCTATCCGTATAGCACCTCAGAGATTAATGAGATTGTCGCGATTTTGCGTCATATGTTTACGGTGCAAGAGGTCATTTTAGACGTTAACCAAGCGTATATTGCTTCTGCCTCGCAAGATGACAAGTACCGCGTTGAGCCGATATTTAAGCTGCAAGGCAGTTATCGTAATATGAATAAGATGACCGAAAAGCTGTCGGCGGTCATGAATAAGAGTGAGCTGAACCAGCTGATAGATGATCACTATCTGGGCGAGTCACAGCTATTGACTCAAGGCGCAGAGAGTAACTTGCTCAAGCTTGGTGAGATGCGCGGTGTGTTGACCGAAGAAGAAATGCAGCGTTGGGCACAAATCAAAGCCGACTTCTTGCGTAACAAAGCCATGGGCGGTGAAGATGGTGACACGGGCGCGCGCATCGTTGCCCAATTGGTCGATTTGGCCAGTGGCTTCAATGCCATCAGTAGCCAGCTTGAGACATACTTAACGAAAAATGATCCTGAACAAATCGCCCGCTTACAAGAAGCAGGACAACAAGCGCAACTCGATGCCCAGCTAAACGGCCAATTAGAAGCACAGAAAATCCTTGCCGATAGCGTGATCAATAATGCCAAAGTCGTCAGCGATAGCATCGACAATGGCTTTGAGAAAAGTCTGAATCAGCTTATGCAAATATATAAGCATGATCACAATGCTGAGAAGGCGGAAGGCGAGTATCTCAAGCAAAACCAAGAGGTGCAAAAAGTGCTGATGGTGCAGCTGGTCAACGCGGTGGAGCAACTGGCACAAAAAATGGCAGATAGCTTGGTTAGCAATGATGATAATCAGGTAGTAGAGAATGATATACCTGATATGCATCAGCAGACCGCGCTGATGGCAAGCGCATTGAAAGAGGCGCTTGCACCGCTGACGATGCGGATGGATGAGAAATTACTCATCGATAGCAGTACTGATCAATCTGGCAAGCTGATCGTCAATAGTCTCAATAGACTTAATAAAATCTTTGACGACTATGATTAATAACTAATGATTAATTATTAACGCTTATGAGCAATGCTGATGACTTGCACTTATGAATAGCACCTATAAATAAGTCTTATGATTAAGAGACAGTGGTAATATAGTCGGCAACAGCTGATTTGGGTACGATGATGGCGAGTAAAGTTGCTATAAAAAGCAGGTCAAGCGAGCCTGATACCGTATCTGATGATAGTGAATCGACTATAGATTAAACAAACCAATGAGAAAATTATGGCGCACAAAAAGAAGAACGTCCGCAAAAAACTCTGCCCTGTCTGCGAGCGCGAGTTTAGCTGGACTAAGAAGCTGGATAAAAACTGGGAGAGCATGGTCTATTGCTCCGACCAATGCCGACGGGTGAAAAAGTATGAAGGGCTGGATCATCAAAAAGAAGATAAGTAGGCAGTAAATGTTAACCATAGATGTTAGATATACGGCAGAAGGGAGCAGATGATGGCACATAAAAAGGTAAACCTACCGCAAAAAACCTGCCCCGTCTGCCAGCGCCCGTTTACGTGGCGTAAAAAGTGGGAGAAGGACTGGGAGCAGGTGATTTATTGTTCTGAGCGGTGTCGGCGGGGGAAGGGTAAGGGTGATTGAGCTAAAATTAAGATAAAAGAAGACCGCCACATTTCTTATCGAGACATGCTCAAAAAGTAGAGGTGGCGGTGCTGTTGAAGCTATTATAGCTTATTTAATATCTAAAAAATAGTAAGTAGCTATTTCCTGCTTTTCGCTGATATCTACTGGTCTAGGCGAGGCATTGGCTAAGATTTGGTGCGTCGCCTGCTCCGCGCGCCATCCCAAATCAAGCCATTGCAATTCGCCCAGCCCAGCAGGATAACCGCTACAATCAGGGCTAAACCGCACTTCAAGGCAACGTTAGCATCCAAAATTAAAAAATATTTATCGGCTAGAGTAGGAACAAAATTATCTTAGGTATCTATCGTATATTTTATTCAGTCTGATAATCAGACAAATCTACAATAATGTGAAAGTAGTTATAATGACCGTGTATAGTTTTGGCGACTCGCATTTTTCGAATGTCTGAAAAATTTCGTGTTAACTCTTCAAATTCACTAAAGTCTTTCAAATCATCATGGAAGTCAGTCGATATAAAATCACCCTTATATGATTCCCAGCAGTCTTCTACATCACCAGTACCAATGAAATATATCACATTATAATAATTCTCAATATTAGGACAGTAGTCGTAGGTCTTCCTACTATGAGACTGTGTGACAGATTTGTCTTTACCCGCTAATCGAAAGGGTTCAATTAATGCGAATTTATTATTCTTATGCTGAACTATTAAGTCAGCTTCTCCTGCATCTTGACCACTCTGAGTGAGACCTACTCTTTCTTGATCTGTAACTTGCCAGTTTAAATATTCAAACTTTGATTTTAATATTACAGCTAAAAGGTCATTGTATTGATTTTCTAGCTTATAACTGCCATCGGACTGCTTTTCCCTTACAGAGTGGATTTTTTCCATAACCATTTTCAACGACGATATTAAACTCTCTAATACAAACTCGTTTAATTTGTGAAAGCTGTTGTTAGGTAGCACACGAATAATATCTTTCGGTTTTAGCTTTGGCGTTATTCTTAATACTCTTCGAATTTCTCCTTTATCGGCTGAAGGAAGGTTTTCATCAAGAGCCTGTGATAAAAGCTCTGGTATATCTAAAGATTTGTGTTCATAATGCTCTTCAGCATTAATAATGTATTCACGATATTCTATAAAACGTTCATCTTTAGTAAGTCTCTCAATTACAATAGGGATTAAATATTTATTATATCTATTTTCATCCCTAACTAGATCAAAGTATTTATAAAAATTATCTCTACCTTCGTCTGCTTGTCCGTAAACTATACATTTCAGACTATTTATATAGCTTGAAAATTTATGTAAGAACCCATGTTCATTTGAATCCTCAGATAAAGAATTAACATATGCTTTCCATTCAACTGAAGCATTTCTTTTGTCATCAATTGTTTTGTCAGAATTGTATAATATACATCTAAATAAATCTAACCTTGCCCCAATATCGAACGCTTCAGTCTTAGAGATGCTCCTAAGGAGCTCTTCTGCCTTTGTAAAATCATTAAGTTCTTCTATTTGATATACCGCTTCATATACAAATGAAATTAACCTAACATTTATAAAATTTATATCATTTCTAAAAGAGATAATTTGTTCTAAATCTTTTTCTTTTAGAGCTAGTAATAGCTTAATACGCTTTGCTAGCAATTTTATACGTTCTTCATCATACTGCCTTTCATTATGATGTTGCACTACCTTATCTAAAAATGTTCTAGCATAGGTATAGTTGCTTGAAGAATTAACCGCATGAATCATGCTTTGTTCAAGCTCATCAATAAGGCTAACGTGCTTGCTGATGTACTCTTCAATATCTATATCATCGATTTTAGATGAGATGATTTCTACGATCGCAGGATTTTTGATTTTATTTATAGCTTCAAGCATTAATCCTAAGTCAGTAGAGCTTTCGAAAAAATCAGTGATAAAGTCTGTAGCTACCTGCTCACTCATTTCGTTTATAGCACTAAATAACAAGTCTCTAGAAGTCTTAGAGTACCGATTATTGTTCATTGGGTGAGGAACCCGAAATATGCTGTTATAAGAGATTTCTTCATCCCTAAAGTTGGTTGCCAACTCAAGAATAAGTCTTTCCAAAGTCTCATGATACTGGGGATAATCAAAGTCTTTTAAATCAATATACTTGTTAGACCTACTAATATAAGCAAGACAGCACATTTTAAAGAATAGTTTTATATTAAAAGTTTGGTCGCTATCTCTAAGTGAAGCGTCGTCATAGTCTAAATCAGAAGTTACACATGTTTGTACCTCTGAAAGTACTAAATAATTTTCAATAAGTATAAATACAAGATTCCAATCTATGATTTCGACGCCTATTTGACTGCTATATACTTTAGCTTCAGCTAAGCTTTTATTTCCATAACTATTATAGTCAGTAGTTTCGACTTCTGTACAACTAAAATACCAGTTTAGATGGTCAACGAACAACTTTGCTACTAATGCGTTTATATCTTCTGAGGATTCCATATCAGAATGTGGTGTGCTTACCGCTTCACAACTTAGTCTAGATTTAATCTTAAGGAGGTCAGTTAAGAGTTGGAAGATTGAGTAATCTAAACTAATGAGGTTATAAGTTTTAGGTTTGTAATCAACAAAATTATTAACAATTTCTTTGATAAGGTCATTTAAGAAGCTTAAAGGGAAATCTGTGTTTGCTAGAAAGTTCTCTAGCGATAGTATGATCTTCTCATACCTGACTTTATAATGGTTTATTTTTCTATTTGTAGATATTTCAAATATTTGTTTACAGAAATAGTTTAAAGTCTTTGACAAAGGTGTCATGTCGACACAAGTATGATAAACAATTTCTTTGTTAAAACATATATCGAATAAGGTGATACACAGCTCGGTTTTAACCTCTTCTAGTTTTTCATCTTTTTCTATTCTTCCGAAGTCACTCATATAACTAATACCATGCAATGAGCTGTCATCAATTTTGAGTTCTGCAACCCCTTTGAAAATAAGTGGTATATAGCTAATATTAATCAGGATTAGTTGTGGAAAATTAACTACATAGTTATCTTTTAATAGTTTGAAAATAATATAAGTTAGATACGGCTTTTCGGGAGTTTTCAAATATTTTTTAAGTTTGAAGTGTTCTAATGAGGTTGCTTTTTCTAAGAATAGCCGAACAATAGAATTGTATATTTGTCTATGTTCTTGCCATCCATAGCTAGAATGAGTTGTATTATTTATATAATTAATGCTCTCAATAGTTTCTATTACATTTGATGTTTCAATATTATGGTTTGGATAGTTTTCAAGGTTTAAATTTTCTTGTCTAGGTGTCATTGAATCAAGTGTATATTTCAACCATTCAATACTGCTGGCATTTAGTTCTTCCTCTTCAGATAGTAGTTCTACAATATAATTTAACAAGTTACTGTCTTCATTAATGAATGGTATCAATTCGGTTAAATAGTGACCGAAACCTAAATTTTGAACCAAGTTTATGAATTTTAAGACTTGGTTTTCAGTCAATTCATTAGTATTACATAGCTTAAAATAAATATTTATTATAATGTTTTTAGCAATATCCTTGATAGGATTTGAATAGTTATCGCTTTCAAATACAAGATTATTTTCTTCCCGCTCAAAAATTCTGAAATCAACTAATTTTGTAACTATTGCTTCATTATCCAAAATATTGGTCGGTATTTTTACTTGAGATGGAATAGTAAGTTGATAGTCTAGTAAGAAACTAAAAGCAGTTTGTTCAACTTTTAATAATTGAGTTAATTCATCTTCAGCATTAGTCTCGCGTCGAGCACACCTTAACAAGTGGCCAATTTGAGTGGGTATATATACTTGGTTAAAAATAATTCTTATCCAACCTAATGAAAGCAGTGTATCTTTTGACAATACGTCATCAATAAGATTCTCATTAAATTTATCTAAGTATAGCCAATCCCACTTAAAATTGTTATAAACTAATTATCAAACCTAATTGCTAT
>NZ_JADQAH010000074.1:0-1886 GCF_022129225.1 Psychrobacter sp. Ps7
CGCTTAGATTATGCCCCAGTCGTTGACGTTAGGACGATTAAGGCTAAGAAAAAAGACAAGTACACCCAAGATGAAGCCGTTAAATATGCAATTATGGAAACCTTGAAATATAGCGTTAAGCCTAGTGACATGATGGCTGATTATAGCTGGTTCTATGAGCTGACTAAACAGACCCATAAGCTACGATTTATCGCTAGTGGTGGGGCGCTGAAGGACGCTTTGAAGTCTGAAAAAGACATTTCTAATGACGATATGATTGCTACTGGTGATGAAGAAAATAGCGCCACTGATGAACGTCGTTGGGTGTTTTTGTACAACAAAAAGAAGGGCTATTACGCTTATTCTCCCAAGCACAATCAATAGCTGTTTTTACCCTAAAATAAAATCACCTTGTCGTACAAGCAACCCCTTACCCCTGCTGGGCTAAGGGGTGTTTTTTTGATGATTTGTATGACAGCGTGCAGTCCATTTGTCGTACACGGAAACCCTTACTGTGTATGGCTTTAGGTCGTTTGCAACCAGTTGCATGGTGTGTGAACAAAAATTATGCCATCGGCACGATAAAAAACCATGCAAGAATTGTATGGCTCTGGCTGTGTACTCAATCATGCAATTTCTCTGACTCCTCTGCCCTCCAGTTACAGTCTTTTTGATAATTGACGATAGAGACCCCTCAATTTTCGGCGGGTAGCGGTCGATTGTCCCGAAGGGCAATCGGCTAGCGTTCCGCATGAAGTGAATATGAAACTGTCAATAAACCAAATTAGCGCCAGTTTTGCCCCTGCCGCTAGAGCGCGCGCCCCACGGACGCACGACCTACGGTAGGGCTAAACTGGTGCGCCTTGGTATACTTACGAAATCAGCGTCCACGCCCACTGCGTAAGGGCTACAGACGATTGAAAAAAGGGCGAGAGATAATCAGGATGATTCGGAAAATTGGGGGGTTTTTCCTTCTCTTGATACTATTAGGGATAACTGGCGGATTAATTACTAGGGTAATAATCGCGCTTAGGCTATGTATTCTATAGGTTTCTATAGAATTATATAGAATTTAGGGGCGTAGTAAAATAATATTGACAGGCAAGAAAAAACCTCGTAGTTTAGGAAGTGTCTAATTTACTAAAACAAACGAGGTCTTTGTATGCCTATCCTAGCACCTGAAAAACAGGTTATCAATAAAAAAGTTATACTTGCATCATCTCAATCTGAACCTAACCCCCAATTAATCGAACACGTTTATCATAATCACCCACCAGAAGCCGTAGAATTGCGTCTAAGCTTTCTTAGCGCTCGTGATGGTGTATGGGACACTCAAAGGGCTAAAACGTCCATAGTGGGCGATATATACGCAATGAACAGTGAATTTAGCCGATACGGTGAACGTATGGCTGATTGTTCAGGATTTTTAGGCTTTGGATTAGGTGATGATGGTCTTAAACTCAAACAAGCTAGTTTTTGCCGTGTCCGTTACTGTCCTGTGTGTCAGTGGCGTAGATCACTGCTATGGAAAGCCAATATGTACGTAGCTTACGAAGATATCAAAGATGACTTCCCTACCCACCGTTGGCTGTTTCTGACGCTTACAGTTAAAAACTGTGAGGTTACAGACCTACGCAAAACTTTACAGGATATGAATAAGGCATGGCACAGGCTCGTTAAGCGTAAACAATTCAATGTCGTTGATGGTTGGATACGTACAACCGAAGTGACCAAGGGCAAGGACGGCACAGCTCACCCACATTTCCATATTATGCTTTTGGTCAAGGCTAGTTATTTCACTCGCAACTATATCAAACAAGCTGAATGGGTGAGATTATGGCGTGATGTCATGCGCTTAGATTATGCCCCAGTCGTTGACGTTAGGACGATTAAGGCTAAGAAAAAAG
>NZ_JADQAH010000075.1:0-1884 GCF_022129225.1 Psychrobacter sp. Ps7
GGTTAATACGCTTAGTTTACCAAGTTTAGTTGTACGGTTTATTCAGCATAGCTCACCTTTACGCACGATAGGGATGCCGTTATGAGTGGTGTGCGGTGAGTGGTGTGCGGTGAGTGGTGAGTGGTGTGCGGTGAGTGGTGAGTGGTGAGTGGTGAGTGGTGAGTGGTGAGTGGTGCGGTGTGGTGTGGTGTGGTGTGGTGTGGTGTGGTGTGCCGGAGCTTACTACCTCTGATAAAAGCTTTATATTTAAAGCCAGACTTGGGTAGATGTGTCCCTGATATTTAAGCTATTCTGGGCGCTATGTATCATCGAGTATAAAACTACAGAACTATCTATCGTTTATTTTCTAATGTAGCGACCATAACGTTTTGGTTTTATCGAATCAAATGTATTAAATGTTAAGTTAGTAATACATCGACTATTATTTTCTTTCTCTAAATCACTGATTATTTTTAAAGGTTTTGAGTTGTTGCTTTGATCTGAGGAGGAGCTGTAGCCTCTTATGTGATCTTTTATGCCAACAATAACTAACCTATTGGTCAGAAAGACTTTTCCTATATCGTTCTTTTTATCTAAAACGCGGTAGTATGATTGAAAGTGACTGTTATAAGATTTTTTGTAATCAGATATTAATTTATTATATTCTGAACTATTGAAGCAGATAGGATTTTTGAAATCAATAATAAGCAACTTGCTATTTATATCACTTACCCTTAAGTCTATGTCCTGAATAAAAGGATGCTCGTTTGTGTCCTGAGAAATTTCAAAAAAATTATTAAGACCATGCGATACTTCAATTAATTGAAATTGATGGTTATAAAAATTTTCAACTTGATGAATTGAATACGGGTAGTTATTTGAAAAATAGTCAATTGTGTTAAAAAGCATTCGTTTTTCTTCATTTAAGCTATCAATATCTATATGGGATGCATTGTTCATAGTAATAGATGAGTGGGCAGTTGTGCAATAAAACATTATTGTACTTAATAGTAAAATATTTCTAATGATTTTTTTTGTTTTATCGTTATTCACAAGTATCAACCTATATTTTTTAATAAACTACTATTATTAGTAAAAATTTATTTTACTGTAGTAAATACTATTTTTAAAAATTCAATAGCAGCTCATTTAAATTGCCTTCGTTCTCATATTCATCATAACGGTTACCGTAAAAGTCGTTATATTTTTCACCTGTAGTAGATGTCTTACGATTTCCATATACTTTTCCCGCTTCACTCCAAGCGCTATGATCATCACCATATTTCTCATATGCTGATACAAGAGTTTTAAGCTCATTTGGATCACTATGCGGTTTCATAATATCTATGGCACCATTATCTAGTAACTCTTCTCTGATCATGACACTGTAAATCGCAGCGCCTCCTTCTCCTTTTAGCTTACTATCAATATAAGCATCTCTACTTGATATGTCGATCTCTCCTTGATAGGTAGCATGACCTACCTCATGAGTGAGCGCATGCATAGCCATAGCTGGCTTATCTCTATAATATTCAGAAACTACTATTTCTCTATCTTCATAATTAGTATATGTTCCTCCAGAATCAGGACCATACATTATGTTCCAATCTGCTTCTTGCAAATCTTTGATATTTTCCTGCAAAGTAGGTGAGTCAGCTGCAATTTTATCAACGTCATCACCTAAATTAGTAATGACATAGTCATCTTCAATAGGCTCCTCATCATCCTCTACAAAGCTATTCCCAAATAAAGCATCAGGCTCCGACTTCGCAAACTGCAAAGGCGCTGCCTGCGCAATACTGCCCACCTCAAAGTCAGACTCCGCAAATGACTGCTGAATCGCAATCAGCTTAGCGCCGCAGCTGGTCACATCACCGCCACGTGCAATAGGCGCACCATCAACGA
>NZ_JADQAH010000032.1:0-39403 GCF_022129225.1 Psychrobacter sp. Ps7
GGCATGGCTGCCTGACTCAAGTAAATCACTCTCCGATATAGTCGGGGCGGTTCAGAAGGTTGTAAACCGTCTGTTGGAGATGTCTTACTTACAAAAGATGGAACAATTGGGAGAGCCTGTATTGTTACAGAGCAGATGCCTGACTTTGTGATTTTATCTTCATTGGGACTATTAACTCCAAGTAGGAAGTTAGTTAATAAGTATCTTTATTATTATTTAATTTCAGGTATCAATATCGATCAAATGAATAGTGTTATTCATGGTTCTGCTTTGAGACGTATGACTATTAGTAAAATTAATGATTTAGTTATAGCCTTTCCTCAAAAAGAAGAAGATCAAACCCAAATCGCCAGCTTCCTTGACCACGAAACCGCCCAAATCGATACCTTAATTGAAAAACAGCAAACCCTTATTCAACTGTTAAAAGAGAAGCGCCAAGCCGTCATCAGTCATGCGGTGACTAAAGGTTTAAACCCTGACGCGCCGATGAAAGATTCGGGTGTTGAGTGGTTGGGGAAAGTGCCTGAGCATTGGGAAGTTGGTCGCCTAAAAAATGTTTTGAGAATTCGTAACGGTCGGGACTATAAAGAGGTAGAAGTAGAAAGTGGTGGCTATCCTGTTTATGGATCGGGTGGGATTTTCAAGCGTAGTTCGGATTACTTATTTGATGGTGAGTCCGTACTATTTGGAAGAAAAGGGACTGTAGATAAACCTCTATTAGTTTCGGGAAAATTCTGGACAGTGGATACCATGTTTTATAGTGAAGTGTTCAGTAACGCTAAGCCAAATTACATTTATCATCAAGCATTACTATTCCCTTTTGATCAGCTTTCAACAAATACTGCATTACCAAGTATGACGCAAGAGAATTTATTAGAACTAGGCTGTGTTATTCCACCATTTGGTGAACAAGAACAAATCTGCCAATACTTAAGCGACAAGCTAAAGGTTTTTTTAAATTTGGTTAGTAAAGCAGAACAAGCAATCCAACTTATGCAAGAACGTCGCACTGCTTTAATATCTGCTGCTGTTACGGGTAAGATTGATGTGCGGGGTTGGCGGGTGCCAGATTAGCTGTAAATAGAGATTAAACGCATATTGTATTTGATAAAAGGTTTAGCTTAAGCTTAGGAGGATAGAGAGTTTGGGATTGACCATCATTAGCGATAATTGAAAGGTAGTCAGTAAGTTTATGAGAAAGTTAATGTTAATATTATCAATATTTGGAATAGGTACAGCCCAAGTGAATGGTGCTGTCGAAACTACCTTTCAACCAAATAACACTTTGACCCACACGACTAGCAATGATTCTACTTCTGCAAGTTATGGTTCTAGTCGCAATCTCTATCGCACTAAGAGCGGTGATCATATATATACTAATGAAGAAATCAGTAAAGCGATTGATAATTTAAGTGCTCATGCAAAGCAACAAAAATATCAACTTGCCTCGCTAAATAGCCGTGTATCTTATGAGAATAAATACTCTGATGCTAAGGATAGTTTGGCTGATATGAAAAAATGGGCAAACCAAGGTAATGAAGAGTACCAAGTTAAGGTTGGTATAATATATTACAAAGGTGAAGGTGTTCGTCAAGATCTTGTGCTGGCAAGAAAAATGTTTCAAAAGGCAGCAAAACAAGGAAGCATACAAGGTCAAGGGATGCTTGGATACTTTTATGAAGAAGGTTTTGGTGGTCTTAAGAGAAACCGATCTACAGCAAAGGAATGGTACGGGAAAACGTGTGACAAGGGTCATCAATATGGCTGTGATCAATATAGACGATTAAATGAACGTGGTTATTAATGGACGCCCACACACAATAGCAGAAGTGAATAAAGTGTGGTTGATTAAAGTAAAGCAATGAGACACAACATATTCTATGGTAAGCACATAGCGTTAGATAATCGACCCAAAAGGTAGGATGATTTTTTATTATTAATGTACAATTGTTTTGTTTTTATGCTAGCATCGTCCAGCATGCTTTTATACTAAAGATGCTATAGCAAATAACATAGTATTGGTTATTTAAAAAAATAGACTGTATAAAAAGGCTAGATGATGTTTGGGTTTTTAAAATCTAAATCTGCCAAAATGGCAGGAAATGTTCAAAAACTTTTTCTTAAAAATAGTTATCATGAGGCCATTGAACTGGCTGATAACCTATATTGTCAATATATTGATAGCGAAGATTCACAAGAGCGCACCCATGCCAAAGCTGCTTTAACATGGAAAACAACAAGCCTTATTATGCTTGAAGAATATCAAGATGCTATATCAGTTTGTGAAAAAATTATTGATATTTATACTCATGGAAATCTTCCTGAAGATATTCATGATGGCTATAATAAAAAAATTATAAGAGCGGCATATACTGATAAAGCCAGAGCACTATATGGATTGAAAGAATACGATAAATCTTTAAAAATTATAGACTCGGTAGTGGATGAAGGGATTGATTGTACCGATGAATTGACAGAGGTTGCAGTACTTGAAGCATTATTATTAAAGTATGAGATTCTTCAAATGGATCCGAATCTTTCTAATAGATTGATAGTACTAAATAAAATATCTTTTCGTTTTCAGCTGAGTGATAACCCTAAAATTTTGGAGCAAGTTATTCCTGTCGTTAGAGACATGATGCTTATATTTATAACACTTAAGGATATTAAAAACCTACATATTGTCCGTCGTATTCTTGAAAATATTAGTATCAGATCAAAATCTGAAGAGGTTCCAGCTTTTCTATCATACATAGATAAATTTGAAGAATCGTTTAAAGAATAGAAATAGCAGTTATCGGCTATATATAATATATGGAACATACAAAGGGTTTTGCCAGCGCTAGCTGATATTTTGTCTGCTATATTTATATACCGTTTAACAAAAGTAAAAATAAGAAAATGCCATGAGCCGCGACGTCACCTAAGAATCTGTACTCCTCAAATACAAGCGCAAGGCTTGCAGTTGGGTCGCACCAGCGGCTATCAGATAGCAGCGTTAGTATTTGGTGTCTATCCATAATTAATTTCAATTGATGTAAGACTCCGCACCGTTTTAATCTCTGCTGCCGTTACGAGTAAGATTGATGTGAGAGGTTGGCGGGCGGATGAGTCGTCAGTAATGTAAAGATGAAGCGCTTGTTTATATGTCATAACCAGCAAAATAACCAAAGGAGTTTCATTTATGAAAGCAATGACGACAGCCGCCATTTTTGTCTCAATAGCAGTCACCACTAGCGCCCAAGCGCAGACTTATGAGTGGCGCTCGGAAATGAAGCTTTGTCAATATCAAGGTGATTTTGATAATAATAAATATACTGCCAAACAAATAGAGAATTCTCATTTCGTATTGAACAGTTTGACGAGAGCAAATCTTGAAAGCTTTTCTGAGCCTATGAGTAATCTTTTTTTAGACAATATATCGTCGAAAGACCCAGAGGTACTGACTAAAGAGTATAAGCAAGCTAAAAGTAATGTAGAGCAACTTGAGTTAGTTCCCGAAGCACAGAAGTATAAACAACAGCTACTTAAGACTATTGATGGCGAATATAAAACGGCACAATTGGCTATTTTGGCTTATCGCAATCCTAGTAAAGCGCTTAAGCAAAGCCCGCCAATGTGTCAGCATTATGTAGAGGCTTTATTGCAAGATGAAACGGCAGTGCAGAATAAATGGCAGCAAGTGGTGGAAGAAAATATTCAAGATAAAGTACGTACAGGTGATTTGGGTGATGAGTTTTATCGTAAGATTGAGATGAGAGATTATCAAGAACAAAAGTCACTGAGTGATTATTTTTATGCGCGAAACGCTATTGTGTCTTCTGGGTTTTACAACTGTGTTAAGAGTACCGCTTATCGCCCTGAGCTAAAGACAGTGTCTGCTAATTATGCAAAGCTTAATCATAAAGTATTTGACGGTAAATACACAGCGCAATGCGCAATGCACCAAGAGTAGACCTCTTGCAAAAGTAAAAAATAGAGATCATCAAAGGTAGAAAGTATCAGATCGTTGGTATCAATAAAGTATGGTTGATTGTTTAATTCAATTTGACTGGCTTTAAAAAGCATCCTAAAAAGAATAGTGAGTTAAATGTTTGCTCGATTAATAAATATCAAAATAAGCAAGGCGAATGAAAAAAAGGACTCCAATGATGAAAAGGTATTCGTTGATAGCGGTAAGTGTATTACTGACTGTGCCTAGTATTGCGACAGCCGAAGTCTACAAATGGCAAGACGATCTATGCGATATGAAAGGGAGTTTTGATAATAAAAAGTACAGCGCCAAGCAAATCAAAAATTCCCATCTCGTATTGGATCGTTTAACCAGATTAAATCTGGAAAGCTTCTCTTCACCCATGAGTGTTGATGCGCTAGATAAACTATCTATGAAAGACTTAGATGTCTCGACCGAAGAGTATAAGCAAGTAAAGCGTGATACTGAGCGTCTTGATGTTGTACCTGAAGCGAAAGGCTATAAACGAAACTTACTCAAAACGATTGACGCAGAGTATGAAAAAGATCGATTAGTCATTTTAGGCTATCTAAACCCTAGTGAAGCCCTCAAACAAAGCCCTCAGATGTGTAAAAACTATATTGAACCTTTCATGCAGAACGAAGCGGCGGTGCAAAATAAATGGAAACAGTTTGTTGAAGAGCAAATTCTGGAAACAAGCGAGTATGGGGCTGATGAACTAGAACGATATCGTAAAATTGCGACCCAGCGCTATCAGGAAGAAAAGGTAAGTAGCTCTGCTAAGTATGCCAGAATAAACTTGATAACTTTTGGCTTTGGTAATTGCGTGAATGATCAGGTTTATCATGCTGACTCTGAAAAAGTCTTTAACAACTACAATCAGCTCAATAAAACCATATTTGGTAAGAGCTTGAAGATGGTATGTGAGGAGCCCTAAGGCTTGATTTAAGCGTATCAAAAAATAGAGTGAGCTATGAAAAACAACGTATTAAGATATCGCAAAATAAGAGGCATTAACCGCCGTAAGCGCACTATTGAAAAATGGGGCGAAGCTAATAAAGTTCTTGATGTTGATCTGTTAAATCAAGAAAAGCGAGATTACGTTAAGTTTTTGGTAGCTCCATGGTCACGCTTGTCTTTGATTAATAGTATCTATCCTGAGCCAATTGGCGACTGTGAATATCTATTGATTAAAAATGTGCAAAATATCTATCAGTCATGGAAAGATTCGCTAGAAAAGTTGCAAACCCCGTATTATTTACAAATCTGGCTATTTGAAACGTACATCAGTCGCTCACAAGTAGTTTGTGCGATAGAGGATTACAAAGACTTTTATCAAAATACGTTTGAGCCAATAGATGAGCAGCCCGAAAATGGTATTCAAAGCTCTATTCACTATAATTCAAAAACCGCTGAATACTTAGATCATTTTGAATGGAAACTTTATCGAAGGCTTGACTATTATGATATGGCTGATGAAGAAGATGTAGAGATGTTGCAAGACATTGACCCTATTAGATTTTTAAGAAAAGAAAGCATTAAAGGGCAGGAGCAACAGATCGTTGAAATCGATAAAGTGTGGTTGATCTCATAAGCCCAATTCATAACTTAATAATAAGAATCTCACCATGACTCAGACAAGTACTGCTATTAACGCGCATAACATCACTTACGAATCTGTCTTTCAAGCCGATATTGTCAGCCAAATGCAGGCGCAAGGTTGGCAGTTGAGTCATGCCAGCGGTTTATGACTATAGTATTAAGCAACGGGAATGCCCTTATACAATAACTTGATATAAATAAAATACCCTATATCCATTCCGCCCTAATATGTAGAGGACAAAATGAAAGTGTCAATCGTACCGCTAAGAATCAGACACAAAGTAATAGCTTTGAGCGCTGCTTTAGCGCTATCGTTATCCGCGCATGCAACCAGTTTTAGCAGTACCAAAGCGCTGGCGGAACAAGGTCATGCCGCCGCTCAATATAGCATGGGCGCGATGTATGAGATGGGCGATGGTGTGCCCCAAGACCCTAACAAAGCGGTGGCGTGGTATAAAAAAGCCGCTGATCAGGGCGTGGCGGCAGCGCAATACGATATGGGCGCGATATATATGACAGGCGAGTATGTGCCGCAGGATTATGCTGCCGGCGCCGAATGGTTCCAAAAGGCTGCCAATCAAGGCGACAGCATAGCGCAATATAATCTTGGCGCGATGTATCAAGAAGGCTTAGGGGTAGAGCAAGATTATGCCAAGTCGCTCGCATGGTTCGAGAAATCTGCCAATCAAGAGGAGCCATTCGCGCAATATAGCATGGGCGCGGTGTACCAAGAAGGACTGGGCGTGACGCCTGACTATGCCAAAGCGGTCGAGTGGTATCAACGCGCCGCCGCACAAGATAATGTGATGGCGCAGTACAGTTTGGGCTTGTTGTATCAAAGCGGCATTGGGGTTGATCAGGATTTTACCAAAGCCTATGACTGGTATCAAAAAGCCATTGAGCAAGGAGATCTTGACGCTCACAATAACATCGGCGTGATGTATGAAGCAGGCTTAGGCGTGACGCAAGACTATAGCGAAGCAGCCAAATGGTATCAAAAGGCTGCCGATCAAGGACATGCAATTGCCCAAAACAATATTGGACAGTTTTATATAAAAGGCTTAGGTGTGACGCAGGATTATACCAAAGCACTGTATTGGCTACGAAAAGCCGCCGCGCAAGGTGAGGATTTGGCGCAAAATAATTTAGGCTATATGTATGAGAACGGTAATGGGGTTGCGCGTGATTATGCCGAGGCTTTTAAATGGTATGAAAAGTCTGCCAACCATGGCAATGCATTGGGTATGGGCGGTTTGGGCTGGGCATACTATAGTGGTCAAGGCGTTGACCAAAGCTATGTTAAAGCGTTTGAGTGGTCACAACAATCTGCCAATCAAGGTGAAGCTGCTGGTCTAAACAACCTTGCTGTGATGTACTTAGAGGGCAATGGCGTACCGCAAAATTATGCCCGCGCCATGACGTTATTTAAACAAGCTGCCGCCCAAAATCATCCGTTCGCCCCGCGTAATCTGGGGCTGATGTATATGAAGGCGCAAGGGGTAAAGCAAGACAACGTGCAGGCTAAGGAATGGTTTGATAAAGGCTGTGGCAATGGCGACTTGCAATCATGTCTTGGCTCTAAACTGTTAAATATGCCTTAAAATGACTTCCGCATATTAATAGATATAATTATGAATCATCCCGATCCAATTACTAAGTGCTACAAGCAGCTATTCTGGGCGCTCATTTATAGCCCTATTATTGCTTATCTAATAAATGCTTACTTAACTTACAGCGGGTACAAAAAGCACGACTCGAATTATACTGTTTCTTTAGAGTTTTTTAGTAGTACCGCTAAGTATATGCTGGACGATATTACCATTACTTTAATGTTCCTTTGGATTCCCTATGTTTGGATTGTAATTATTCCTTATCTGTTTATTTCTTATAAGGCACTTACTTCCAAAAGAGCAGTCGCTGAGAAATATAGAACGCTACTATTAACGTTTCTGCTAGTGCTGCTTTTTATATTTGCTAGAGAGTATTCAGACCTTATAGCGCTTTCGACCTAATTATTTTAAGCAAAATAATAATAAAACTAAACGGACTTAACATGACCAACGCCCACGATATCGCTTACGAATCTGTCTTCCAAGCCGATATCATCGACCAGATGCAGGCACATGGCTGGCAATTGGGTCATGCCAGCGGCTATCAGGCAGAGACTGCGCTGTATGAGCAAGATGTGCTGGACTTTGTGCAGACGACCCAGCCACAAGAGTGGGAGAAGTTTTGCCGTACCTTTCCTATCGATTCAGAGCGCTACTTTATCACCGCGCTGGTTAAGCAGCTCAATAAAGCCGATGAGCACGCCACCGATAGAGCATCGCGCACTTATGGCACGCTTGGTGTATTACGTCATGGCCTAAAGATTCGTAACGCGCGTTTTAGTTTATGCCAGTTTAAGCCTGAGCACAGCCTCAACCCTGAGACCATGGCACGCTATAAGGCCAATATCTGCCGTGTCGTTCCTGAGGTGGTGTATAGCCCGCATGCTAGTTTAAAAGACAGCACTGACGGCAAGGTCGCTAAGCGTAACCGTATTGACGTGGTTTTATTCGTCAATGGCTTACCCGTGACGACGATGGAGCTAAAGTCTGAGTTTAAGCAATCGGTACAAAACGCTATTACTCAGTATAAGAGGACACGCCTGCCTAAAGACCCTGATACTAAGAAACCTGAGCCGCTACTGACGTTTAAGCGCGGCGCACTGGTTCACTTTGCCGTCAGTCAGTATGAAGTCTATATGACAACCAAGCTGGCAGGTAACAGCACCTACTTTTTACCCTTTAATAAAGGCATTAAAGATGGCGGCGCGGGCAATGATACGCCTAGCGATAGCAGCCGTTATGCCACCGATTACCTCTGGAACGAGGTGCTCACGCCAGAGAATTTGCTATCGATCCTTGGGCATTTTATGCACTTGCAGATAGAGGGAGAAGAAGACGCAATTGGTCGCAAGTCTAAAAAAGAAACTATGATGTTTCCGCGCTATCATCAGTGGGATGTCGTGACCAAATTGGTCAATGCCGCTGTGACTGAAGGCGCTGGTCAAAAGTATCTGATTCAGCATAGTGCTGGCTCAGGTAAATCAAACTCTATCGCATGGACGGCCCATCAGCTATCTACCTTATACAACAGCGATGGCGATAAACAGTTTCATTCAGTGATTGTCATTACTGACCGTACCGTACTTGATGACCAGCTACAAGAAACGATTTATCAGTTTGAACATGCTGATGGCGTAGTTGGTAAAATCAATAACAAAGAAGGTGACGGTTCAAAGTCTGAGAAGCTTGCTGCCGCACTGGTAGACTCTCAGCCCATTATTATCGTTACCATTCAAACCTTTCCGTTCGTACTTAAAGCCATTGAAGACTCTAGTGTTCTAAAATCACGGCGCTATGCCATTATCGCCGATGAAGCACACTCATCACAGACAGGCTCAACGGCTCGCCAGCTGAAAGAAGTATTGGTCTCAGGTGATATAGAGAGTAATGCAGATGATGACGCGCCGCTATCTAGTGAGGACATCTTAGATGCCACGCTTGCCGCACGCCGTAGCAGTCCTAACCTAAGCTATTATGCCTTTACCGCCACACCTAAGCCAAAGACCATTGAGCTATTCGGGCGTTTGCCTAATCCTGATTTGCCAGCCTCTAAAGATAACTTGCCAGCCGCTTATCATGTCTATTCCATGCGCCAAGCGATTGAAGAGGGCTTCATCCTAGATGTGCTTAAAAACTATACCAACTATAAAGTGGTCTATCAGCTCAAGCAAAAACTTGCCGCCGCTGATGACGAAGTTGATGCTCGCCGCGCCAAGATTAAGCTCAATAATTGGGTACGCTTGCATGAGCATAATATCGCCCAGAAAGTGAAGATCATCATTGAGCACTTTAATGACAACATCAAAGGCTTACTTGGTGGCCAAGCCAAAGCGATGGTGGTGACCGGTTCACGTAAAGAGGCGGTACGCTATAAGCTAGCCTTTGATAACTATATCGCTGAGTATGGCTATAGAAACATCAATGCGATGGTCGCGTTCTCAGGTGAGGTCACCTTTAACGATAATGATCCTGATAGCGGCGCATTACTTGGTGAGAAGTTCACCGAGCATAATATGAATATTGGATTAAAAGGCCGTGATCTGCGTAAAGCCTTCGACAGTGATGACTATCAAGTGATGCTAGTGGCCAACAAGTTCCAGACAGGCTTTGACCAGCCTAAACTGTGCGCCATGTACGTGGATAAGAAACTAACAGGCGTGGACTGCGTACAGACCCTTTCACGGCTGAACCGTACTTATAAGGGCAAGGCAGAGAGCGGCACGTTTGTGCTCGATTTCTTTAATGATCCTGACGATATTCTGGAGGCCTTCCAACCATACTATGAAACCGCAACCTTAGCGGACGTGTCTGACCCTGATCAGGTGTTTGACCTTTATGAGAAATTGCGAGCATCTCAAATTTTCTTATGGCACGAGGTCGAGCAATTCGTTGAGGCCTTCTACAGCAAGAACAAGTCTAATGCAGCCATTAGTAATATCTGCAAGCCAGCGGTTGAGCGTTGGCAGAAGCGCTACAGCCAAGCACGTGAACAAGCACAGCATGCCAAAGTGATGCTAGAGCGTACCAAAGCGACGGGTGATGTGGTACTGATGACTAATGCTGAGAATGACTACAAAGGTTTTAGGGCCGATCAAGACGCGCTGGAAATATTTAAAAAGGACTTAGGCACCTTTACCCGCCAATATGAGTTTATGTCGCAGATTGTGGACTATGACGACAAAGAGCTAGAGAAATTGAGCCTATACGCGCGTAACTTACAGCCGCTATTACGTGAAAGCATGGACAACGAAGATGAGGTTGATCTAAGTAACATCGTTATGAGTCATTACCGCGTCTCAAAGCTGCATCAGCAAGACTTAAAGCTACAAGAGGGCAAGTCTGAGTATCAACTAGATGGTGGCAGTGGAGCGGGCACGGCCACGCCTAAAGACAAACAAGAAGCACTGCTATCACAGATTATTGATAGATTAAACGAGGTTTTTGCTGGTGAGGATTTTACCGATAAGGACAAAGTGAACTTTATGAATACTATTTGGGATAAGGTCACTGAGAATGAGCTCGTGGTCAAACAGTTCACCAATAATAGTGTTGATCAGATTATGCTGGGTGGTTATCCAAACGCTGCCGAGGACGCTATGTTTGATGCAAAGGGTACGTTTGAAGACATGACTATGCATCTACTGTCTAACCCGAATCAGTTTAAGCAATTCATTCGATTGATGCTTGATACGAAGCTGGGCGATGAGGTTTCAGGATAGGTTATACAGAGAACAAGAGGTACATAGCATGACGGATAAAAACATTAACCTTGGTGATACTGAAGATGAAAAGCAGCGTTATGTTTTCAACATGCTGCCGACCTATTTTATAACTCAAATGGGATCTGATCCTGATAAATTACTAAAACAACTAACTACGGGCTTATCTAAAAACCATAATAAACATCGGTTTCAAATAGCCAAAGTATTAAACGATTCGGTGGTGTTCTAAAAAGTATGCTGTCATCAGACGTAACCATAATTGACATAAAAGAACACCAAATCAAACGTCTTAAAGTGGTTATCAAGCTTTTTTGAGAAGCAACAGGTCTTTCGAACGGCTCGACGTAATCGATGTCTAAGGCGGCAGTTATTACCTTCTATATCTACCGTATGTTGTTTGCCAATTCGTTTGTTATCACTTTTAAAGGCGGTTTTAAAGCTATCCCAGTTGTCCATACTAATAGAGTCATAGCTGACTTTAAACTGCTTTAAACGTGCTCTTAGCTTCTTAGCCGTTTTTAAGTCACGTTTGCCCCAAACATAAGCGACAATCTCATTGGTAGCACGGTCATAAGCGTAGATGAGCCAGACTTTACGCTTCTTGCGATACACGTAAGTCCAAAACTCATCAACCTCTAAGCGTTCATAGTAGCTCTTTTTAGGCGCGATCTTATAAACAGATGAGCCTATGGTGCTCAATACTTTACCAATACTGATAGACATGACAACAGCAATGTCTCTGATGCCACAACCTCTAACCGTCATCAGCCGTATGATGTCTTCTATTCTAGAGTGACAGCCTTGGTAGGTTAAGGCATGGTCACCTATGAATTGACGTTTGCAGTCCTTGCATTGGTAGTTCTGCTTACCATAGCTTTTTATGCCGTTTTTCTTTAAACTGGGGCTGTGACAGTCGGGACAGCTGATATCTATTTGTGTCTTCATAACCTCAAATATATCATCTTGCTTTGGCTGTCACCCTCCTTTATTTCCTCAGCATACTTTCTGATACACCACCGAATATGGTTATCTAGAAATCCTTGCAGCTTTTGCACGTTCTTTGATGTAGTTTTTGATTTTTCTGACATATAGCTTTTAGCTATGACTTCGAATAAATCTTTTTGTTCGTAGCTGTTTTTATGTCTGTTCTTATGCTCGCTGGGATCGATACCATCATTAATTAGTTTTTTGGCACTATCACGCTCAAGCCTTGCTTGTTTCAAAGAAACTTCGGGCTTGAAATTAGTATCTATCACTTGTGAGGAGAGCTTGTAAGTACCTATATGATAAGTTTTTTGCTTTGGCTCAATATCTTTGTCAGATTGGTAGCGATAAGACATTACCCAATAAAGCGAACCTTTAGGATCATGAATTAAGGAGAGGCTGTCACCGTCACTATGTCTGGTGCGTTTAGTAGGTGCTGACTGTTTGGCTATTGCTTTTACACCATTGTCAGTTAGTAGATAGTTTTTGCGCTTATTCATCATCACACCTCTAAGAGTCATAGAATAGCAATGTTGTGTATGTACAACACTATGTACAACATTCTATAGGTGCTACTAGGTAATGACAAGTTATATCAAAAGACATAAAGCGACTAATATAAAGGGGTTTAAAGGTTTTTGGTAATACTAGGGAAGGCTGTAATATGATGATTGGTGCGCTCGGCGGGAATCGAACCCACGACCCTCGGCTTCGGAGACCGATACTCTATCCAACTGAGCTACGAGCGCATAATAACAATGGCGTACGGTATTATCAACATCATGCCTAAACGAGCGTTATGAGCAGTAAAGATGTCGAAAAATAAAGACCGCTTAGTCTAACAAATAAAATCCATAAAGCCAATGAATGAAGACAGTGATTGATGTTTTTTAAGAAAAAACAGGATAGTCATTAAACAGGCATGGCAATCTACCTGCCTTTTCCCTTATAATGACAGGGAGAATTCATATTTATAATCACCGATTACAAGTGTGCTGGTACGCGGGATGGCTGTTTGCTATTGATAACTATTTGGTTGTCAAAGGAGGACAAGCAGAATGTCTGAGCCGTATAAGCCTTTGTATATGTAATAAGAGAACGTGACGAATGAGAAAAGTAGTTATGTTATCGGCAGCTGCCATTCTAGGAATCGCTAGTATCGCGGTGAGCCAAGCTGAAAGTGTTGTAGACACTCCTGTAACTGTTTCTGATGTAGCAGCAGCGCAGGAAGTGGTAGCAAATGCGCCTGAGCAGTTGGGTGATGATACCCAAGCTGCTGCAGATACGACTGACGGCGATGCACCTGCCGCAGAAACTGCCGCTGCCGCACCTGCGGTTGATGAAGAGCCTATTCCGCAAGATACGCCGCAAGTGCAAAAGCTGATTGCTTTGTATCCTAACTTAATTGCTCGCATTCAGCCAGTTGCTAAAGTGTGCTTTGAAGACGATGAAGTTTGTGATGTGACGGCACGTGCCGCTGGCCCAGCAGCGGGTGATGGTCCTCGTGATGGCAAAGCAGTATACAACGCGGTATGTCAGACTTGTCATGCGGCAGGTCTACTTGGCTCACCAATCTTAGGTGACGCTGGTGCATGGGGACCACGTATCTCCAAGGGTAAAGAAACATTATATACTCATGCTATCAATGGTTTTAACGCCATGCCTGCTAAAGGTGGCGCTGATATCCCTGATGAAGAAGTTCAAAACGCTGTCGATTATATGGTTGGTGAAGCAAGCTAATAGTATTGAATATCTGGCTAAGCCTTTTACCCTATATATCAGTGGAGCGCCTATTTCATTAAATGAGATAGGCGCTTTTTTAATGATGAGTATTATCAATACGGTACTTCTAAGCCATTACAGTTGAAATTCATCGACACTAGCCTCACTTTATGACACTACACAGTCTCTTCTGTCTATTTATATTCTAAAAACGATTTTACATAAATTTATAACCAATAAAGAGGTTTTCATGTCTGAGGTACCAGCACTTGCTATCCAGAATTTATCCAAAACCTATAGCAATGGGTTTTCGGCACTCAAAGATGTCAGTTTAACCGTCCCGCAAGGAGGTTTTTTTGCGTTGCTGGGGCCAAATGGTGCTGGTAAATCAACCATGATTGGTATTATTAGCTCGCTTTTTAAACCAACCACTGGCAGCGTAAAGATCTTTGGCACCGACTTACTAGAGAATCCGTCTGTTGCTAAACAGTATCTTGGTATCGTCCCACAAGAGTTTAATTTTAATATGTTCGAAAAAGTCGAAGATATTTTGATTACACAGGCCGGTTACTTTGGCATTCCTGCCAAAGAAGCACGCCCACGGGCAAAACGATTATTAATGGCGCTAGGTCTGTGGGACAAGCGCAATAGCAAGTCACGTGAGCTATCAGGTGGTATGAAGCGCCGGTTGATGATTGCAAGGGCGCTGATTCATAAGCCAAAATTATTGATTTTGGATGAGCCAACCGCTGGGGTAGATATCGAGTTACGCCGCTCTATGTGGGAGTTTATGCAGCAGATTAATATCGAAGAAAACACCACGATTATTCTGACGACTCATTATCTTGAAGAAGCGGAGCAGCTGTGCAAACGCATTGCGATTTTGGATCATGGTGAGATTCGTATTAATACCGAGATGAAGGACTTGCTAGCGCAGCTATCGGTTGAGACTTTTGTTTTTGATTTGGAGACACCGCTTACGCGTCAATTGGTTTTGGCAGGAGTGACAGACATATCGCAGCCTGATGATCAGACGCTTGAAGTCACACTGACTGAAGGTGAATCGTTGAATGGTGTTTTTGACCAGTTATCTGAGCAAGGTATCACGGTAGCCAGTATGCGTAATAAAGCCAATCGACTAGAAGAGCTATTTATGCGCTTAGTAGACAAAAATATCCAAAGTGCAGACAGCATGAAGGAGGCAGGATTGTGAGTCAAGAAATGATAGATCCTAATAAAACCATGTCATGGAATAAGAAGTGGATTGCTTTTCGCACCATTTTGTTAAAAGAGGTTCGCCGAATTCTGCGTATTTGGCCACAGACCTTGCTGCCACCAGTGATTACGATGAGTCTCTATTTTGTCATCTTCGGTAAGATGATTGGATCGCGTGTGGGTGAAATGGGCGGCGTACCATATATGCAGTTTATCGTGCCTGGTCTCATTATGATGTCGATTATTACCAATAGTTACTCCAATGTGGTTTCGAGCTTCTTTAGTGCCAAATTCACCTCCAGTATCGAGGAGCTGTTGGTTTCTCCTGTATCCAAACATGCGATTTTAATGGGTTATATCAGTGGTGGTATCTTTCGTGGACTGGCCATTGGTATCATCGTCTCAATAGTCGCACTATTTTTTACCGACCTTGGCATTGAGCATTTATTTGTGACGGTATTTACGGTACTGGGTACGTCTATCTTATTTTCACTTGGTGGCTTTATAAACGCCGTGTTTGCTCGCTCATTTGATGATATCTCTATTATTCCAAGTTTTGTGCTTACGCCATTGACGTATCTTGGCGGTGTGTTCTACTCGATGGAAAACTTGTCACCATTTTGGCAAAATATCTCGCTATTAAATCCTATCGTTTATATGGTGAACTCATTCCGTTACGGTATTCTTGGTTATTCTGATGTGAATGTCTGGTATTCAATGGCCGCTATTTTTGTCTTCTGTGCGGTATTCTATACCATAGCTTATCGTTTACTCAGTAATGGCTCACGTGTGCGCTTGTAGATTAGTTTGTAAAATGTAGCTTGTCACCTTATTATAAGAGTCCAACATTGTTGGGCTTTTTTTATGCAAAATTTTTTTGTCAGAAGTATGAGTAAGGCTTTTACAGCCACTTTATTGAGTACAATCACGAGCATTGCCATCGCAGCGCCACTTGCGGCAATGGATGATTATGATTGGGTTGTCATGGAGACGCCTGTAGATCCTGCAACGTATAAGTATGATTGCCATAACGACTACAAATATGAAACTTATGATGCGCTACAAAACTGTCTGTATAACTTGAGGGAAGATGCGGATAATGCGCTTAGTAAGCAATGGAGTATCAGCGATAAAGTCGTTAGAGAGAGAAATGCGGTTTATATCAAAGTCGCTAATCGGAAAAACCCACTAGTATTTGTTGATTACTCCAGTCCTTATGAGGAGGATTTTAATCCTTATTATTCGCTACAAGACTACGATAAATCACAGAAATTACTGACAATACATCAAAGCTTTTATGAAGGAGAGAGCTTGACGGTAGTGAATTTGGTTACTGGGTTTTGGCAAGATTTTAGTCTCAGAAAGCTAAGTATCTCTCCTGATATGAGATATATAGTCGGTTTTGAAAGTGAAATGGGAGCGACGGAACACGTCAATATTTTGGAGCGACAAGATAGCGGTTACTATGAAGGCTACTATAAACAAGTCTATAGTAGTAGTTACGATTCAAAAAACTACGACAATCATAAAAAGTTTTATCAAGCAGATAAAGCACAGCAGGTTTATGATAGCGAAATCTTTACTTGGGTAAATGATGATAAGTTTTATGCAGATTCTTTTTATAAGTTGAATGAAGCGGATTCAGCGGCTTTTAGAGTACGATATACCTTTATTAAAAATGCCTCAACGGATAAGTGGCAACTGTATGAAGGTAGTAGGTAAATGATTACTATCTCTCATCACATAAAAGCAGCGTTGACTGTCGCGGGCCTATTTATATTGACCACAATAGCAGCCTTAGATGCACAGGCAGCGCCTATAGCTTTAGAGCCATCGACAGGTGAAGAGATATGGATAAAAGTCGCTGCGCCTGTAGCCATAGACTGGTATGAAGACAGCTGTCGATACGATCATACTGAATATCGAACGTTTAAAGATTATGAAAACTGTATTTTTAAATCGTTAGCCCAAGCTGATAATTTGCAAAGCCGAAAATGGGGCTTGATTGACCGCGCTATTCGAGAAAAAGACGCTATTTATATCAGCATACCGAATCAAAAGCAGCCATTAGTATTTAAGGATTATCTTGAACCGTTTGAAGAAGAACATAGCGCTCATTATGAATTGCAGGATTATGATAAATCACATCATCTGTTGCAGTTACTACATACGATGTATGAGACTCAAGCGACTGTCATTGTCGATTTAAACACGGGGAGCTGGCAAGAGCTATATGCGACCAATCTTAAGTTTTCTGACGATATGACTCAAGTGGTAGGGTTTAATGGTAGGCAAGGTATGACCAAAGATATCATGATATGGGAGCGTCAAAAAGGGAATAATGACGGACGCTATGCAACGATATTTGCTAGTAATGAATTATATGAACAAGATTATGATAATGACAAAAAACATGAGGTATATGAAGCGCGAGATATCAGTTGGACAAGCGATAATAAAGTTAACGTTGATTTTTATTACAGAGTCAATCCCACTGACACGGTAGCATTTCGCGTGCGCTATATTTATGCGGCTGATAATAAAGAGGGTAAATGGCAGAGAGTTTTACCTGATGCTAATACCAACGATTAAAAAACAATAAAAAGGTCTAGCTCTCATATGCAAGTAACTCTACCAGTAGTTAATTCAATTCATATCTGTATGACAAGTGCAATACTGCTCATGTTCTCTATTTCAGTGCAAGCAGACCTGCCCAAAGCGACGACGGATGACTATGTTTGGAAAGTGATAGACCCAGCCAGAAAATCAGATTACTTTGATAATGAGTGTGAATACGACAGTCTGGTCTTTTATAGGAAATGCCTTGAGACAAGCTTAGAGAAACATGATAACAAGCTTAGCGGAAAATGGGGATTGGGCAACCGTGTTTCGAGAGAAAAAGATACGATATATATCCAAGTACCCAGTCGAAGCTTACCGTTAGTTTTTCGTGATGAGCTGTTTGCTCCTGACGGCCAATCTCACTCTTATTTTTCACTATATGATTATGACGAAAAGAGACAACTGCTGTACTTGTTGAGAAGTTTTCCCGAAATAGAAAGTACTGTACTTGTTAATCTCAAAACTGGATTTAGTCAAGAATTTGATGGTATCGATTTAAGTGTATCACCCAACAAAGAACGTATTACTACAGTAGAGCGTTATATAGATGAAGAAAATATTACGATTTGGCAAAAGCAGAAGGAGGGCGACTATCAGATTGTTTACGAGAGTGACCCCAGCGAATTAAAAGCGAATTTGGATTCTTATCAAAATCGAGATCAGAGACATAGTTTTGAAGATATTGATATTGAGTGGGAAGATAAGGATAGCGTTTTGGTCGATTTTTATTATCTTATTAATGAAACCGATGATACAGGCTATCGAGTACGCTTTAGCTTGGTCAAAAATGCTAGTTCATCAGACTGGCAAATGATTCCCATAAAATAGCCTATTGCTGTAAAATGACTGGTTTTTATTTCATTATATTTAAGCATGAAAGGTAAGTAACTTATGAGTATTCACGGTATCTTGGGTGAGCAAACCACAGACTATCCAACTGAGTATAGCCCAGAGACGCTATATCCGATTGCGCGTAGCATGGGACGTGATGCGATTGGTTGGCAAGACGATAAACTAACCGTTGGTGTCGATTGGTGGCAAGCTTTTGAAATATCTTGGTTAAATCCGCAAGGTATTTCGCAAGTAGCGATTGCACGCTTTAGTATCCCTGCTAGCTCACCGTTTATCGTTGAGTCAAAGTCACTTAAGCTCTATCTAAACAGTATCAACTTTACTGAATTCGCTAGTTGGAATGATGTGCAAGCGCTGATTGCTAAAGACTTATCAGCCTGTGTACAAGCAGACGTGCAAGTTGAGTTGTTTAGCTTAAATGACGACCTGCATAATAAGACAACAGCGTTATTGGTGGCTCAACCTGAGGGTGTTTGTATTGATGACGCGCTTGCTAATACTAGCGAAAAAGTCGCACTGTGTGAGCATCCTGATGCGTCATTGCTAAGTATTGATAAAGATTTAAACAGTAGCTCTATTTTAGAGAATACTGGCACTGAGCCTTATACTTTTTATTCTAATTTGCTGCGTAGTAACTGTCCGGTGACCAATCAACCAGATTGGGGAACGTTGGCAGTATCGATTATGACGGATAAGCCCATTAATACGGCTAATATACTGCGTTATATTTTAAGTTTCCGTCAGCACAATGGTTTTCATGAGCAATGTGTCGAGCAGATATTTGCTGATCTGAGTCGATATTATGAGCCAAGTGAGCTGATGGTTCGCGCTTGGTATACACGTCGAGGCGGTATCGATATCAACCCTTGTCGCGTCAGTGATATCCGCTTAATGCCACAGCCAAGCCGCTTGATTAGGCAGTAAATAAATATTAATTTTTAGCTTTCATTGATGCGCGTTCTTTTCTATACTCAATAAACCTTATTTTATGAATATTGAGATGCAGTTATGAAGTTAAAAACCAGCTTTTTAACTGCTCTAGGGACTGCTACTTTGTCTCTAGCTACCTTGCAGTTGGCACAGGCTGCATTTGTGGAAAATCAATATAACTGTGAAAATGCTTATATGGAAGTGGCTTATGATTGTGGTAACGATGCGATTGTAGTCGAAAAAAATCGCCTTAATAAAATTTATATGAGTGCTTATCGTACTTTGAATACGACACAACAACAGCGCTTGGATAAAGAACAGCGTATATGGTTAAAGGATCGTAATGATAAGTGTGACTTTGAATATGACGGTCCAATGAATAATTCTGTGGTATACGCCCAGATTAACGCGAATGTTTGCACCGCTAATGAGACACAGAAACGCAGTAAGGTCATTGCTAAAAGATATAATATTGAGTAGTTTTTTTTAGCTATATTACACGCGAAAAAGCGCCTATCTCATTTAATGAGACAGGCGCTTTTTATGGCATAGGTTTTATGAATAAAACTATTTGCCGCTTACTTTTGCAATGACGTCTTCACGGCTCAGCATTTGCTTTTCTGCTTCACGGCGATTGACGTATTCGTACTGGCCTTCAGCCAAGTTACGGTCTGAAACCACGATACGATGAGGAATACCAATCAATTCAAGATCAGCAAACTTGACACCTGGACGCTCGTTACGATCATCAAGAAGTACATTGATGCCTTGTGCTTTTAGCTCTTCGTACAGTGCTGTTGCCGTTTCCATTACCGTCTCTTCTTTTGACTTCATCGGTATGATAGCGACTTCAAAAGGAGCGATTGAATCATTAACCGTTGGCGTCTGTGGCCACATGATACCGTTTTCGTCGTTGTTCTGTTCGATAGCAGCGGCAATGATACGGCTCACACCAATACCGTAGCAGCCCATCATTAGGGTCACAGGCTTACCATCTTCACCAGATACGGTAGCATTTAACGCTTGCGAGTACTTATCACCCAACTGGAAGATATGACCGACCTCGATACCACGTTTGATTTTTAGGCTGCCTTTACCATCAGGAGAAGGGTCGCCTTCCTGCACATTGCGTACATCAACGACACGAGTAATGCTCGCATCACGCGCCCAGTTCATACCAGTGGTGTGTTTGTTGACTTCATTGGCACCGCACACAAAGTCTGACAAAGTTGCTGCCGAACGATCAACGAAGACGGGCATATCCAAATTAACGCCAATATAGCCTTTATGCAGACCAGCAGCTTTCAGTTCTTCATCAGAAGCCATTGTCAGCGGCACATTGGCCTCTTCGATTTTCTCAGCTTTGATCGTATTTAGCTGATGATCGCCGCGCAATACGATAGCGATGAGCTGTGGCTCATCATTTTCGGTATGACCATGGACGATTAACGTTTTGACCGTCGTTTCTAATGGTAAGCCTAAATGTTCAGCAACCATTTTACAGCTGGTCATATTTTCTGTCAGGACGTCTTCACGCACCATCTTCGGTGGCTGACGCTCAGCGGTGCTCACTGATTCGGCAAGCTCAACGTTGGCTGCATAATCAGAAGAATCAGAGAAGGCAATATCATCTTCGCCGCTGTCTGCCAACACATGGAACTCATGTGAAGCAAAACCGCCGATAGAACCCGTATCTGCTTGCACGGCACGGAAATCTAAACCCAAACGGGTAAAGATGCGCGTATAAGCGTCATACATGTCATGGTAAGTTTTTGCCAACGATGCTTGATCAACGTGGAATGAATAAGCATCTTTCATGGTAAATTCGCGTGCGCGCATCACACCAAAGCGTGGACGAATCTCATCACGAAATTTGTTCTGAATTTGGAAAAAGGTGATTGGTAATTGTTTATAACTACGCAGTTCGCCTTGCGCCAGATTGGTGATGACTTCTTCATGCGTCGGACCTAATACAAAATCGCGATCATGACGGTCTTTGAAGCGCAATAGCTCAGGACCGTAATCGTTAAAGCGTCCGGTCGTTTGCCAAAGCTCGGCAGGCTGGGTCATCGGCATGAGCACTTCTTGTGCACCAACTTCTTGCATCTCTTCACGAACAATACGTTCGACTTTTTGCAAGATGCGTAGCCCCATGGGCAACCAAATATATAACCCAGAAGCAATCTTTCGAATAAGACCGGCACGCACCATCAATTGACTTGAGGCGATATCGGCATCACTTGGGGTTTCTTTTAGAGTGGCAAATAAAAATTGACTGGCTTTCATAAATAAAGCGTAACCTTATCAACGATAAAATAAATAAGAAATAGTAGGATATTGAGCGTGTGCTTTGATGGCCGACGCAAGCTTACCTTTGTATCACTTGGTAATAGTCTAGGACATGCCTAGCTAAAAAGTACTGCGACAAACAGTACATGAATAGAAAGTGCGTTCATAAAACGCCTTACAAAAAGGCTGGAACTTTTCATTTTGCATTAAAACGTCGATGTTGGCAGCGTCATACTTTAAGCATAAAGACCAGAAAAATAGATGTACGCCAACATTTTGCTTATACAATCTGACTATGTTAGGTAAAGTTAGCCTAAGACGCAATGACTTTTTGTTTTTTCAGACAGAACGTGACTTAAACGTGACTTAAACGAGCAAATGAGGTCACTACAACTCGATTATTTACCAGTTTTTAGGGTATTTATAGTAAATGGTAGTGCTAGTCATTATGTAGCGTATTGGTAGTCATTACTTGAAGTTGCTGCTCAAAAGTAGCATTTATCATTTAGACAGTTATTTGTTATACGTTTAATAAAAATAAATGATAAAACTCTGAGGGTGTTTATATGAATAATCCTGACAATCGATCTCCTGTTAATAATGATGCGACTAACTCACAAGCGAAAAAACCCATTGCGATGATGTCGTGGATGATATTGCTCATCGGTTTAGCAGCTATCGTCTTTGCTATTTATAGTGTGCAGAATATAACCAAGGAAGAGCCGATAGAAACCATTACTCGTGAAGGCGTGGTCACACAAATCCAAAAATTGAATCGTTTGGAAACGGTGGCATTCAGTGTCGATACCGTCATTACCAGTCAACGTCCTGGCAGTTGGATGAAGCTGTGGCAAGACGAGCAAAAGGGTTTGTTTATCGCGCGCGGACGAGTGGAGGCGGGGATTGATTTAAGTGCACTTACCCCAGAAATGGTACAAGTGGTGCAGCCTGAAGTTAACGTCGATGAGGTACAAGAAGCGGGTGCCAATACGCCAGTTTCAATGATGCCGAAAATCAATATTACCATCCCACCATCAGAGATATTTTCGGTTTATTTAGACGATATCGAGATTTATGATTGGCAGACGGGTGCTTTTGGCATGATGCAAGTCGATCCAAAAATATTGCAACAAGCGCAAAGTATGGCAAAAAAAGAAGTACTCGAACGCGCTTGTCGCGGTGATGTCATGAATATGGCACTAGAAAATGCGCAAACCCAACTGCAACAGCTATTTTCGTTAACTGGTGCAGTAGTGACGGTAACGACTCAAGGTGCAGGCGCGTGCCAGATGCCAGTAAAATAATATATACATAATTTTATTAGAGCCATAGACTAGATAATCATACGTTAGCTTATTCATTGGAAACACTTAAAGTAACGCCATTTATATTGTATAGTAGAGCTTATCTATTATTCATAATGAACTTATGAATTTCGTTGATAATATAACACTACATAAAAAGGTGGCGTGTATGACAACTCTTAATAATAAACCGTCTTCTAAGCCTGAACGTCAGCTTAATAAGCGCCCTAAAGCGAAGGAATCGCTTTCTTTTGCGACATGGGTGCTATTAATTATAAGCTTCACTTTATTAGCCTATGCCTTATACATTATCCAAACTCGTATCTTGTAAACTCTAGCTGATACTAGGAAGGGTAGATAATGTGAGTAAGATGCCATAGCTGACACTCTTAGTAAATTGAGGTTTTAGTGTTGATGTGATGCGTTACTGTTTTTTAAATTCAGCAATCGCTAATTGGCGAGCCGCTTTATGTTCGACCATCGGTAATGGGTAATCAATATTAGCAAACTTACCGCCCTTTGCCAGTGCTTGACGCATTTTATCCTCGCTATGCAAGATGGTGGCAGGAATGGCTTTTAGCTCAGGCAGCCACGTCTTGATAAATTCGCCATCGGTATCGTGGGTTTTGGCTTGGCTAAAAGGGTTCATAATGCGAAAGTAAGGTGCAGAGTCGGTACCAGTCGACGCGCTCCATTGCCAACCACCATTATTGGACGCAAAGTCACCATCTATGAGCTGCTGCATAAAGTAGCGCTCACCTAAGCGCCAATCAATCAATAAATCCTTGGTCAAAAACATCGCCGTGACCATCCGCAAGCGATTGTGCATAAAGCCCGTCGCATTCAGACAGCGCATTGCCGCATCGACTAATGGCACTCCAGTTTTACCTGCGCACCACGCATCAAAGTCATTTTGATTGTATGACCAGTTAACCTTGATATCAGTTTCCTGTTTATAAGCTTGATGGCGAATCAGCTCGGGCTTATAGTCTAAAACATGACGATAAAAGTCACGCCAAGCCAGCTCACTTATCCAGCGGTTAATGTCATTATTATCAGTGTTGTCAAAGCTATCCCCGCTATCTAAGGTGTCACCGTCATTCTCATGTAATTCTCCCAGTGCTTTGCTTAATTGTAGGGTAGCTTGTAAGTAGCAAAGTCTGGGGCTGATTGCGCCAATAGTCAGGTAGGCAGATAGCTGGCTGGTCGCGTGTAAGCTTGGCACATCTCGACTGATATCGTAGTTATCAATATCCTCAGCGATGAAGTCCTCTAAACGCTGGCACGCCGCCGCTTCGCCAGCAGGGTAGGCTGCCCGAGCGTGCTCAAGCTGTACGTCTATATCAATGTGCTCTAATAAACCAGTATTTTGCAGTGCCTTTTGATAATCTTCGACTACTTCTTTACTTACTCTTTCTATATCTTCGATAGTAGCACTGGCGTTTGAGACTTCTAGTTTGGCTTTAGTGTTGCCATTTATGGCGGATGCCTCATGCATTTGTATGGTGCTGATATCCAAGGTATGCCGCCATTTTTTATAAAATGGGGTAAACACCTGATACATGCTGTCATCGTTCGTGGTGATGGTTTGTGGTGGCAAGATACATTGATCATGCCAGCGGATAAATTCTATATCGTTGTTTGCAAGCTGTTTGGTTAATTGTTCATCACGCTTAATCTCATTGCCTTCGTACTCGTGATTTGCCATCACAGTGCTGATCTGGTTCGCGCTACAGATATCTAGCATCGCCTCAACACAGTCAGAAAAGCTCGAGCTGACTTGTACTGTTAAGTGGATGTTTAATTGTGTTTGCAGAGACTTGGCTAGGATAGGCAAGGTACGAGCGATATGGTCGAGCTGTGTCAGCGACATGTCATGTGCTTGCCATTGTTCAGGCGTCACGAAGTAAATAGCGCTTACTGAGGCGTTATCCGCATTTGCCTGCTCGCAAAGCGCAGCTAGCGCGGTATTATCATGAACTCGCAGGTCACGACGAAACCACATTAAATAATGTGCTGGATTTACGCTAGTGGCATCGTCGCTATTGTTGATATTGCTTGTTTCGGTGCTATCTGTGCTATGAGACGTTTCCGCCGCCGTTTTAGACATTCAACTATCCCTCTATTAATCAATCGCAATCATAAACAAAACTGGTAATAAAAGTATGCTAGGATAAGTTTTTGGATGCAATGGATTTACCATTCAATTAACAAATCCTCATATTTACGCTTTAGCGTTGGCAATTGACGTTTACTTGCCGTCAATGTAGCGAAGACAGTCTAATAATGTCGTACTGAGTATTATATCTAAGGTCACATCATGCACGTTAAGTTTTGCGGATTTACCCAGCCTAATGATATTAAACTTGCCGCCCAGTTGGGTGTTGATGCGGTTGGCTTGGTATTTTATCCGCCCAGTCCGCGCGCTGTCACTATCGAGCAGGCGCAATCGTTAAGTGCTTCTTTGCCAGCTTTTATAAGTATAGTGGCTCTAGTGGTGAATATGCCGCGCGCAGAGCTGATAGAATTAGCGAATCAGGTCGCTTTTGATATCATTCAATTCCATGGTGATGAAACACCAGAGCAATGTGCGCAGCTGGCCAGTGCGGTCAATAAACGCTGGATAAAAGCGCTGCGTATCAATGCTGACCAACACACCGCTGCTAGCGTAAGCGCCGAGATTAATGAGTTTGCCGCCGCTGGCGCGAACAGTATCTTATTGGATGCTTATCATCCCCATAAATATGGCGGCACAGGGGCACGTTTTGATTGGAGTCTGCTACCGCAAGACAGCTCGCTACCTATTATTTTAGCGGGCGGACTGGATGCCGATAATGTCGCTGCCACTTTAGATTTGCCTATTTATGCGGTCGATATCAGCGGTGGGATTGAGTCTGACAAAGGCAAAAAAGACGCTGCCAAAATGCGTGCCTTTATGAAAGCGGTAAAACGCGACCGATGGCAAAATGAGACGCTTGGCTAACCTTCGAATATCAGTAACTAGTGTTTTAACCGTGAATTTTTATCCGTTAAATAGCTAATTACTTGGAAAAATTTCCCCCTTATTTATCTTAAAAAATACCACTTATTATAGTAGGAATTATCATGAGTCATGTCGCGAGCAAAGATCTATCTACCACTGCTAAAGCAATCAACACCTTTACTAATCCAGAAAGCGTACAAGATTTCAATCAATATCCTGATGCCCGTGGACATTTCGGCGTGCATGGCGGTCGCTTTGTCTCTGAAACCTTGATGGCAGCACTAGAAGAGCTAGAAACGTTATATAACACAGTCAAAAAAGACCCTGCGTTTTGGGAAGAATATCACAATGATTTGGTCAACTATGTCGGCCGCCCAACGCCTTTATATCATGCTAAGCGTCTCAGTGATGAGATTGGCGGTGCGCAAATTTATTTCAAACGCGAAGACTTAAACCATACTGGCGCACATAAAGTTAATAACACCATTGGACAAGCGTTACTTGCGAAGATGAGTGGTAAAAAACGTATTATTGCGGAAACTGGCGCAGGGCAACATGGTGTCGCGACGGCGACGATTGCCGCGCGTTTGGGGCTTGAGTGTATCGTTTATATGGGCGCTGATGATGTCGAGCGTCAAAAGATGAACGTTTATCGTATGCGTTTGCTCGGTGCAACGGTTGTGCCAGTGACTTCTGGCTCACGGACACTGAAAGATGCAATGAATGAAGCGATGCGTGATTGGGTTACTAATGTAGATAGCACCTATTACATTATCGGTACGGTTGCCGGTCCGCATCCTTATCCACTATTGGTTCGCGATTTCCAAGCGATTATCGGTAAAGAAGCACGTATCCAGCATTTGCAAATGACGGGTAAATTGCCTGATGCCTTGGTCGCTTGTGTTGGCGGTGGCTCGAACGCCATTGGTCTATTTTTCGACTTCTTAAATGATACTGAAGTCAAAATGTATGGCGTTGAAGCAACGGGTGACGGTATCGAAACGGGTCGTCATTCAGCGCCACTTGCTGCTGGTCGTATTGGCGTATTGCACGGCAATCGTACTTACCTAATGGCAGATGATGACGGACAGATTCAAGAGACGCATTCTATCTCTGCTGGTCTTGATTATCCTGGTGTTGGCCCTGAGCACAGCTTCTTAAAAGACATGAAGCGCGTTGAATATGTGGGCTGTACTGATAAAGAGTCGTTAGAAGGCTTTCATGAAGTCACGCGCAAAGAAGGTATTATTCCTGCGCTCGAATCTGCGCATGCCGTCGCCTATGCGCTTAAACTGGCTAAAACGATGACTCCTGATCAAACCATTATCGTTAATATGTCTGGTCGCGGTGACAAAGATTTGCATTCAGTGATGAAGGCGGAAGGGATTGAGTTGTAGTAGCCTCTACTCTTAGTAAGCTATTTTACGATTTATCCATTATAAAAAAAATTGCTTAACACCCTTTGTTTAATATGGATTCTTAAATAAAGGGTGCTAAGCCAGTTTATAATAATCAAGAGACCACTATGACCAGAATTGAAAGCACTTTTGAAACCCTAAAAGCCCAAAATAAAAAAGCCCTGATTCCTTATATAATGGCAGGCGATCCCAATCCAAGCAACTTCGTTGGTTTGTTGCATGACCTAGTGAAGCACGGCGCGGATATGATTGAAGTAGGCTTGCCGTTCTCCGACCCGATGGCAGATGGCCCAGTCGTCGCTTTAGCTGGAGAGCGTGCATTAGCTGCAGGTACGAGTACGCGTGATGCACTGAAAATGGTTGCAGAGTTCCGTCAGCAAGACACGCAGACGCCCATTATTTTGATGGGCTATCTCAATCCCGTTGAAATCATCGGCTATGACAACTTTGTCGCGCTATGTGAGCAGTCAGGTGTCGATGGTATTTTGATGGTTGATTTGCCGCCAAGCGAGGCGGGCAGCTTTACCCAGCATTTGACTGACCATGCGATGAACGAGATTTTCTTATTGTCACCAACCACTTTACCTGAGCGCCGTGAGCAAGTATTGACCCATTGCGGTGGTTATATTTATTATGTTTCATTAAAAGGCGTGACAGGTTCGGCAACGCTTGATACTGATGATGTTGCGACTCAAGTGCAAGCGATTAAAGCAGCGACTGATTTGCCAGTATGTGTGGGTTTTGGTATTCGTGATGCAACGTCTGCCAAAGCAATTGGAGCGCATGCGGATGGTATTATCGTCGGTAGTGCCTTGGTGCAGAATTTTGCTGATATAGATGCCAATGATAGCACTGCGGTTGCCGCCGCTCAGCAAAAAATCATGGCAAAAATGGATGAGCTACGCGGTGCACTTGATAGTTTGAGTGCCTGAATTAAATAAAGTTAAATTATCGTCACTTAAATCGTCATGGCAATATGAATAACAATGTTTATAAAGACAGGGTTAAATGACTTTGCTAAAGTTAGTTTACGTGTGTAAACTAACATCACATATAAATTGTTACAGTTTCATGAAAGCGTGCCTTATAACTGCGCTTTATAACTGCGAAAGTTATGAGAATATGTGACGATTAAACTGATCCTTATAAATCGATTCTTAGGGACAAGCGCATGAGCCAGCTTGTCGATAAGCCTTTGATAATGGCGAATAATATGACTGATACGATAATAAAACCTGATATGACGACCCCGAACCATACTGAAAAAAGTAACGCTGAGCCAAACGGTAATACTGCTGGGCAATCGTGGTTTAATCGCCCGATACCGGGTATTAAACAGCAATTGACAGCGCCTTTGACGGCAGTAGAGACCGAACCGTCAACCAAGTGCAGTAATTGTCATTCGATGATTACCAATACGGCGCTTATTTTTAACTGCTATGTTTGCCCGCATTGTGATCATCATTTACCGATGAGTGCTCGTGAGCGCTTAAACTGGTTGCTCGATCAAGTAGACGGTGAGCTTGGACAACAATTTACTGCCAAAGATCCGCTAAGTTTTGTGGATAGTAAGCCGTATCCGCAGCGTATGATAGAAGCACAAGATAAGACAGGCGAGTCTGAGGCGCTGATTGTACTGTATGGCAAGCTGCGCAATCTTGATGTAGTGACTTGTGCCTTTGACTTCCGCTTTATGGGCGGTTCTATGGGCTCAGTGGTTGGCGATCGTTTTGTCCAAGCAGCTGAGAAAGCGCTGGCAGACAAAGTGCCTTTAGTTTGCTTTGCTGCCTCTGGCGGCGCACGTATGCAAGAAGGTTTGCTGTCTTTGATGCAGATGGCTCGTACTGCCGCAGCGATTGAGCGTTTGAGAATTGCTGGCGTGCCGTATATCGTGATATTGACCAATCCTGTTTATGGCGGTGTGACTGCATCGCTCGCTATGTTAGGTGATATTCATTTAGCAGAACCAAAAGCCATGATTGGTTTTGCTGGTAAGCGCGTGATTGAGCAAACGGTTCGTGAGACGCTAGAAGAGCCGTTCCAGCGTGCCGAGTTCTTGTTAGAGCACGGTGTGGTCGATGAAGTGGTGCATCGTCATCAAATGATTGATACTATTTACCGTCTGCTAGCAAAGTTAAGCCGCATGCCTAATGTTGATGCTTAACTTGCTCATCGGCTTGACTAATGGATAACTGAGTTTAATATTCCACACGACTTATGCTTAGTAGCATGCTCGATTTTGCTGACTAAGTAAGACCAATCAATAGCATTTATCGTCAACAGCGGTAAATGCTATTTTTGCTTTTTGGGCAGGTAGTTATATACTATCTGTACTTTCTTAATGAATGCTTTCTCATTGACCATTTTTTATTCAAATATTTCAATATAGGCTGTGTCCATGTCCGACTCTCTACTTTTTAACCCTAACACTCCTAACAAGCATTCTAGCTTGACCGAATGGCTCGATTATATGCAGCAGATTCATGTATCGGCAATAGACATGGGGTTGTCGCGAGTTTTGCCAGTTGCCGAGGCATTAGGCGTGGTACAGTCAGCCAAAGACGATGCTTATGTATTTACGGTGGCGGGCACCAATGGTAAAGGCTCAACGACGGCTGTCATCGCGCAGATGTGCCAAGCAGCAGGTTATAAAACGGCTCTGTATCAATCACCGCATCTAAGTTTATTTAACGAGCGCGTGCGTATCAATGGCGAGATGGTCAGTGACGAGACGTTAATTGAAGCCTTTAGCAAGGTAGAAGCTGCACGATTAAAATGTGATTTAACCTTGTCATTTTTTGAGATGACCACACTTGCCGCATTATTAATATTTGCCGAAGCGGACTGCGATGTTTGGGTGTTAGAAGTCGGGCTGGGTGGGCGCTTAGATGTGGTCAATATCGTTGATCCTGATATGGCAGTGATTACCAATATCGCTATCGATCATGTCGATTGGCTGGGTGACAATGTTGAAGATATTGGTCGTGAGAAAGCAGGTATCTTACGTGATGGTATCAGCGTAGTTTATGGTGCTACAGCAATGCCAGTCAGTGTGCAGCAAGCGATTGATAAGCATCAAGCAACTTGTTATCAAGTTGGGCGAGATTTTGATTATCGTGAAGTGGATGCAAGCGCTTGGCAATATAGCAATGCTGCGGTCACCATGCAATTACCGCGCCCAGCACTATCATTGACCAATACTGCCACTGCGTTATCAGCAGTGCTCGCAAGTTCGTTAAATGTCGATAGCACTGCTATCGAGCAAGCATTACAAACGGTCAGGCTCGCTGGTCGCTTTGATTATCGTGAGACCCACAATCGCCATTGGCTGTTTGATGTCGCGCATAACGAGCAAGGCGTTGAGTTTTTATTGGCGCAATTATTACCGCTTTGGCAACAGCATCTAGCCAATCAAAATAGCTTTGATGCTCTCAATCAAAGTAGTAGTCAAAACAGCAGCCAAAAAAACCAAGCTGAACGCAGACCTGCCAGCATTAAAATGCTATTTTCTATGTTGGGTGATAAAGATATCAATAAAGTCGTGCAGCATTTGACGATAGCGGGCTTACCGATTAGCGATTGGTATATCGCTGAGATTGATTATCCACGTGCTGCGAGCACTGAGCACTTGCAAGGTATCCTATCGAGCTATGTCGACAATGCTCAAATACACGAATTTAAACGTTTATCAGAAGCGACCGATGCAGTTATCAATGCCAGTCAGCCGCAAGACCTTATCGTAGTATGTGGCTCCTTTCATACGATCGGCGAGGCACTAGCCGCACTGGCGGTTGATAATTAACATTAAAATGGTGCTTATTTAATGTTAATCTTAGCAGTAGCATGATGGCAGACAGTATGAAAAATATGCTTTATAATCAAAGTGATTTGGCAAGCTGCTCTATAATGGTATTAAACGCTTGGCATAACATTTAAAAACGGATGGACGCAACTGGTGGCAATGACACCTATCAAGGCTATTAGGTCTATCTAAACATAGTTTTGAGATGACAGTTTTTGCACAAGAGTTGCGCCGCTCAATCAACCTTATTACCAACTAAGAGACGTAAACGGATGAATTTTTCGAGACAAGCCTTATTGGGCATTGGGATGATTATCGGCGGTAGCGTGATGCTATACGCCATGGTGCAACAGATTGGTGATAGTAATGAACCACAACCAGCGTCAGCAATGGTAGATAAGCCAAGCCCTGAGCAAGAGTCTCCTCAGCCACTGACGACGGATATTGAGACTGAAAAACGTATCTTGGCACAAAAACAAAAAGAGCGCGCTGCTCGTGTTGCTGAACAAGAAAAACGTGCCCAGCAGTTCTTAACCGAACAAGAAGCCGCTGAAGCGGAAGCATTGGCAAAAGCCCGTGCAGAAAGTCAGCAGTATATGGACAGTAGCGCACCAGCTGTTGAAGAGAGTGATAAATCCGACGCGGAAAAAAATGACGCTACAACGCCAATAAAAAAGACTAGCGCTGCTGCGTCAGCTGAAATTGAGACAAACACTATAGACCAGCAAAAAGCTGCTCAAGCCCAACAAGAAGCTCAAAGGCAAACGGCGATTAAAGAGCAGGCTGCCGCTAAGAAATTGGCGGACAGTAAAAAAGAAGCAGAAGCAAAAAGACAAGCGGATGCTAAGAAACAAGCGCAAGCTGCGGCTGAGGAAAAACAAGCGGCAGCAGAAGCGGCTAAGAATGAGCCACCAAAATCGCCTTCTGATTATCAAGTTAAAAGAGGAGATGGGCTGATTAAACTGGCGCGGCAATACAATATGCCAGTAGAAGTATTGGCACAAGCGAATAATCTGTCACCGTCGACATCGCTACAACTGGGTCAAAACATCACCATTCCATCACGTAAGCAAGTGGAGCGATTAGCACGTGAAGCGGCAGCGGCTGAGCAGGCACGTGAAGACAAGCGTCAGAAAGAAGAGGCGTTAGCCAAAAAATCAGCGGATGCTAAGCGTGAAGCACAGCAGAAACTCAGCGAAGCCCGTAAAGAAGTCAAAGAAACCGACGCCAAAGGCAGCTTTGGGGTGCAAGTAGCATTGGCAAACGATCAAGCCAAAGCGGATGAGCTGGCAAAGAAATTTAAATCCGCAGGCTACCAAGTTAAGACCAGCCCTACCAGCCGCGGGGTTCGCGTCATCGTCGGTCCTGAGCGCGGTAAAGTAGCGGCGTTAGCGTTAAAAGATAAAATCAATAGCGATCCCAAGGTCAATACGACCAGTGCTTGGGTTTTATACTGGCGCTAAAATAGTGTAAAAATCACTATAATCGGATGACTATTATTGCTAAATAAACAGCAGAGTCTTGGTTAGATTTTATTGTTTTATCTGAGTTTTATTCAAACACGACATTTATTGTCGTGTTTTTTGTTTTAGTGTTTGCTGATTGGCGTAAGCTTAGCTACGATGTGCGCCGATTGCCCCTGATTTTTTCTGTATAACGGGTCAGCCTATAAGGGCTGCCCTGTCGCAGTTGAGTATATATGTCACTTTATGGAAGTCGTCATACATATTTGGCTGCCTTAATCATGTATAAGGTAAAACCATGTCATTTGGTGTTATATTTTTAATATTGGCCGTTGGGTTTTTAGGGCTGATTACCGTACCAAAGCTGTTGAAAAGACCCCCAGTTGTTGAGCCTGATCCAAAGCCAGTACGCGGTGATGAGTTGGCTATTTGGCCGTTTGCGCCGATGCCGATTATGACGGATACGGAAGTCATTTTCTTTAATAAGCTAAAAAGTGCGTTGCCGGAATATCATATTTTCGTTCAAGTTCAACTGTCACGCATTATCGAAGGCAATAGCAGTGAGGCCTCCGAGCGTAGCTTTTGGTTCAATCGTATCTGCCGTCAAAGCGTCGATTATGTGATTGTGGATATGGATGCTCAGACCACGCTGGTTGCTATCGAGCTTGATGATTGGACACACACGAGTAAAGCGCGTCAAAAGGCGGATGACAAAAAAGACAAAGCCCTTGCTAGTGCCGGTATCGCTATTGTGCGCTTTCACGCTGAGCGCATGCCAAGCGCAGATATGCTCAGGTACGAGCTGATGCAAGTGATTGAAAATTATTGATAAAGTATCCTTGGTAGACAGTCAAGATTAGTCGCAACAACAGCATTTATTTTTTTGTGTAACATTGCTGTTATATTCGTTTACTTTATAGATAAGTTGCTTAAATAAGAGTATTATTATTTTATTTTAAAGCAAACTTAAGTTTTCTAAATTAAGAGGCGATTTTTTGAATTAAGGCATTATTTGCTTAATTATATAAAAATTTTGATGCTTCTCGTTTTTAAAATTACTCTATAAAGGACTGTGTTATGAAATTTTTTAAATTGAGCGCATTAGCGTTAGCCAGCACGTTAGCGTTAGTAGGCTGTGGCGATGACAACAATAATAGCTCTTCTGGTAATGGTACTAATACGCCAGATGTGCCAGTTAAGCCGCCTGTCGATAATAGTTTGTCTGAGATCGAGCAAGCGAAAGAGATGATTCGTACCGCTAAGTTATTTGTCAGTGACAATAAAGCGGTTACAGATGCTTACGAAGATGTAAGTGATATCCTTACAGAAAAGCAAGATACGCGTCTGGGTTATACCTTTGATATCCCACAAGGCCTTGCTGGCTATATGCGTGAGAACTCGATCAGTCGTTTAGATGCAGATGATATTATCTATTTAGGAGAACATGGTGATACTAAGGATATCCTAGAGAATAATCCTGATTTGACAAGCGATTTTTATTGGGATCGATTCTATGATCGTAAGTTAGAACCTAGTGATGACTTTTTAGCGACACTAAATGCTGACGGGAAGTTTACCTTGACTGGTAGCACCAAAGTCAATATCGAAGAATACGATTACGTATATAATCCGCAAACAGGTTTGTATGACCCTGTTATTGATAACAAAGACGTTTTCACCGTAGTGTTTGATGGTTATGAAGATGCGTTAAGCTCAAACACCAGTACAGATAACTTTAACGGTAGTTTGGGTTTCAAGAGTATTAACATTGGCACTGGCACTGATATCGTTGCCCTCAGCTCAAATACTAAAGGCGCAACAGTCAGTGGTCAATTCAGTGATAAAGTCGTGGTCAATGATGAGTTTGATATCAATGATGCAAATAAAGAAGGCATCACGCTAGAAAAGGCAGTCATCAAATTAAGCAGCCTGAAGTTGACGGCTAATGATAGCGTCATTGAAGCAAAAGATTTTGAATTTGCTGCGCTGGATGTCAGCAGAAAGCTGGCAGATAACAGTCTGGTGGTTAGAACAATCCCTTATAAGTTTGCTATAACGGGCAAGATGACCAAGCAAAAACCGATGACTGATGTAGAGATTACACTGAACGCGACTGCCAATGACGCTGATATAAAGAAATTTATCATAATCGATGAAGTCGGTGATATCGAAGAGGCCGCCAATAAATACGTAGGTATGGAAATCGTATTGGCGATTAAAGGCAAGGTAACGAAAGAGAGTACAACGACGATTCCGCTTGATTTCCAAGCCAATCTTAAGCGTACTGCTCGTAATGTTATTGAGCTACAAGGTCTGACTGCTAGCGTAGAGGGTAAGAAGCTATTTGTAACAGGTAAGTCAAGCTTAGATAATAACTATGATGTGGTTAGCACCCAGTTTACCGTTGAGCAAAATAAAGCGTCGATCAAGTTAAATGTTGATGCCAGTGGTGATTTTATCAAAGATAAAATGGGCAAGCTTGGCGATATCATGGTTAACGGTAAAGACTACGGTGATTTAATGGATAATGATGGCAAAGTTACTGCCAAGTTTACTGATGATAGTTTAATTATTCTATAATCAAATCATGTGTCACATCGACTCTCAACCGTTGTTAGTAGCGATTGAGGTATAGCAACAAAAAAAAGAGACAGATTCCTGTCTCTTTTTTATGCTCTCTAATAAACGTGAGAAATTTATGCCATATAACGTTTCAAGTCTCTATGGTTTTTTACCTAAAAGCTTAGCATCACATTTATACAGCCGTACCAAGTTAATCACTACGCCAGCGATTGCCGCTATGATGATATCCAGCGCTGCGGTTGCTGATAGTGCAGACATACCAGCTGCTGATACGAATTTTTACTTCTACCCCCAAGCGACAGGGTTGCTGGACGGTCATATTGCTCAGTCAGACGCGCAGATAGAGTGGAGTCTGATGGCAACGGCTCATAGTCCAACACAGCCTATCTCAGCATTTTTAGACGATTGGAGTGCCCCTTTGGACTCGGGTGATCATGCTTATGCCCAAGGTCGGACGTCGCTTGAGATTCGTCCTGCGGGCAGTGCGATTAGCTATGGGTTAGGTTGGCGTTATGATTATTTAATGACGTTTAGCAAAGAGACTGCCGAAGTTTATTGGCAGTATGAAAATAAACAGCCCTCAAGTACCAGTCAAGATTATCCATTATTTTTGGAAGCCAAGCACAATGAAAGATTCGGTGCTAATATTGGTCTGACGCAGCAGCTAATGCCTAACTGGCAATTGACGACTCGTGCCAATCTCTGGCAAGGACTGCATGCATTAGAAGGTAAGATAGTTGGCGATTTAAGCACCAGAGTGTTGCCAAATAATGAGGTGACAGACATACGAGACAGTTTGGATAAAACCAACGCTTACATCGATTATTACTATGATGAACCAGCCTTAGGGGAGGAAAACCTAAACTGGAACCCCGCGAAACCTTCAGGATATGGTTATTCGCTCGATTTGCAGCTCACAGGTCAGTTATCTGATAGCACGCAGTTGTCTCTGCGCGGCTACGATATCCTTGGACGCATGCGCTGGAAAGACATGCCGAGCACTCGTTATGCATTGGATTATGACGTCAACGGCAGACCTCTCTATACGATTGAAGGGCAGCTTAGCACTGACGATGTCACACAGACATTGCCATGGCGAGTTGAAGGTAGCCTTCAGCATCAGCTAGACAGTCAATGGCAGCTCGGTCTACATGGTCAAGTGAATGACATTCAAGACTTATATCAATTATCCGCAGGCTACCAAACGTCCAATGATGCTTTTCCCATTACGGTGACGGGCTTGATAGAGCCGCAAACGCAAGCATTGGGTCTTGCTGTAGACAGTCGTTATGCTGGCATCAAATTGCTGACTGATAGTCTCGATTCAGAAAAAGCCAAACGCAGTGAGATTAGCTTGTATGGACGCTATGCTTGGTAGCTTCATTGCATTGCATTAATAAAACAGATGGCTAAAGCGTCCATGTGCATATAATGCGGTGGACGTTACTAAAATTTGTCATGCGTTTTGTTGCGCTGTTCAGGATAAATGACGATCGGACTATGACCTTCGAAGTATAGTCCTGTCGTAGGCAGTGCGTCGTTTGACCAAGCTACCTGTGGCTGTCGTCCATCATAGCAGTCGCGCCTAGTAAACCATTCGATATAATGGGCGGCTCGTAATGCCCTTATATCAAGCGTCGCAAGATTAGTCATATCATTGCTATCGCACCATTTATGTATAGGAAAGCTTGGCGCTAACCAAGGCGGATAAGTAAAATTACAGGTATTAATTGGCAAAAAGAATCGCCCTTTAATCACGCCATAACGCTTATCAATGTTAACTTGTCCGTGCTTTTCGGTATCTACCCATACGGTACGAAACTGCTTGGTTTGCATATGGATCATTTTACGCTGTAGATTATCCTTGGAGTTAATCCCAACCCAATTCTCAGGAGCAAACGGCGCTGATCCCATAAAAAACTTAATCGCCAGCTCCCAATGCTCGACCAGATTTTCTCCATGATTATATAAGATTAAATCCAGCTCACCAGTCGTCTGCTTACCGTTATACAACTGGACGTTACTGGCTAGCGTTTCATACGGATGTAGCTTGCGCGCAAAGCCATCCTCTAGCCAAAATGACAGTAACCCTTCAAAGTGAAAACCCAAGCGATTGGGGCTAGGGCGCTTGAGTAAATAGCGAGTTAGCGCCTGATAAGCGTTGGTGCTATCTAGCTCTTTTAAACGCTGCTGATACGCCGCAAACTGCTGTTGCCAGAAGTGTGCGTTATGTACTGACACGGTATGTGTATTCTGATGCGGCGCAAAGTCCAGCCATTCTGTTAGGACGTTAGGGCACGCTAGCACATATGCCAAATCACGTACATAAGGCCGCTGGTACATTTCCCAAGGTGCGTTATTTGTGACATGAGTAGATAAGGGCTGGGCTATAATTTTGGACATATGATAAGTCATCATAACGGTGTAGCATTTACCCTAGCTGCTCGCTTGCCAAAAGTCTATAGTCAATCGTACTATGTTAAGATTGAAAGTATCTGGCAGCATATATTTTGACGACTATTTAATAATAATGAGGATTCAATAATGAAATATCTTTTGCAAATCGACTTTCCTTATAGCGGACCTTTTGGTGACCAATTCTTTGAGTCTATGAAAGAGTTGGCTGAAGACATCGCAAACGAGAGCGGTCTGGTCTACAAGCTATGGACAGAAAACGAAGCAACGCAAGAAGCGGGCGGTATTTATGTGTTTGATAACTTAGAGGATGCCAACAGATACTTAGAGAAGCATACTCAAAGACTGACTTCATTTGGCTTTACTGATATCAAGTCTAAAGTATTTATCATCAATGAAGCGTTGAGTGCGATTACTAAAGCGTCTTTGTAATGCTCAATCAAGAGTAATAAGTATAAAAAAGCCAGTCATTGGATTCAATGGCTGGTTTTTTTATGTGGGTTTTCAACTTAAAATAGGATGTTAACGATATAAAAATTAAGCTGAATATCTGGTGCATTTGATAATAGCGGTACTAGGATAACGATCAAAAATTTCAATATGGCAAACGACCATTTGGATGGCTTATTAAGTAACTTTTGGACTGGTGATTTTGTACTGGTTAAGACTCTAGCTTTTTCTAAGTGTGTCATATGTCTAGCTCCATATTTGCCGTAACTTGATTGCTACGGCTTATGGTTGCTAGTTTATTGAGTAGAGCGGTTCGATAGTTCTATATAGAAAATGGCGGAGTTCTATAGAACTTCATCGGCTTTATTAAGCCATTTTGCAATAAAGTCCTTGCCTAAGGTTAGACCTAGCCCTTCAGCTTTGGCTATAATTTCTTTATTAATAGTACCATGAGGATTTCCTAGATCTTGTTTGTCATAACTTGCAAGTTTGAGAAGAGTGGCTATCAATATTGCCATAGAATTAATGGTTTTATGGTGGGTAGGTTCGTCATCAGCTTGTATATTTATTTGTTGTTCTGGTTGTGACTTTAGTTTCTCGTTTTCAGTGGTAAGCTGTACTATTTGTTCCCTGGATTCATCAATAATTTGCTTGTCTGTCTTAGGGTTACCTTGTAATACCTTATGCTTTCCTATTTCATTTGCACGGCTTGGTATTTCGTCATCAATTAATCTATGATTAGAGTTAACTGTTTGATTATTTGTAGTGCTAGTTGATAGATTTTCTTGAAACAAATTATCTAATTCACATCTTGGAATACGAATATCCCTTATAGAGATTTTTATACTTTCGCTTACACGATAATATATATTCTCATCTTGAGATGTAGAAGTGGTCTCACCATACTTATCAACGAATCTATCAATATTAACTTCGTTTTCATTTAATAATAAATCTTTTAAATACTCCCTTTCAATGCAAAAGTAATCATCAGCATTGATAGTATATTGTTCTTCATGCAATGTAATTTTGATTGGTCTACCTCTGTCGTCTTCATCCATTTCAAAATATTCAACTTCTTTCTGCAGTCTGCCATAATGATGAAATACAGCTGTGATCTTTCTTTGATTAATTAAATCATAAATGTCTGAGAATAATCTTTGATATTCATATTGCATTTGTAAATCATAGCCGTAGCCGATTTTCTCAAAATAGTTTGCTACATCCTCAATAGACAGAAAATCTTTGGGTAAAACTTTCATACACCACATCCTATAAGAATTCATATAAAATAATTTAAGTTTACCTTATCTTTTACTTAAGATGCAGATGTATAGCTTATAAATTCTACGCAAAAAAAAGCCAACCATTGAAAACAATGATTGGCTTTTCTCTATTACTACTATGTTTGTTTGGTCGGAACGGCAGGATTTGAACCTGCGACCACTACACCCCCAGTGTAGT